>JACPAJ010000092.1 GCA_016180865.1 Deltaproteobacteria bacterium | reverse complement strand
AGCTGACTGTTTATGGAGTCATCAACCGGCACAGTTTAATTGAACATACTCGCTGGCCTCGGCATCCTTTAGCCCCATCATCAAACGCCGAGGCCCAATGGGGATTATTGGTAAGCTATTTTCACTTTTCAATTGATACTCGCCGTTACGGTGATATAAGCAGAGCCTGTCGGGGAATGGCACTTTTTGTCATTGCGAGGAGCAAAGCGACGAAGCAATCCAGCGTAATTAGTTGATTTCACTGGATCGCCACGTCGGCCTTTGGCCTTCTCGCGATGACAAAAAGTGCCATTCCCCGACAGGCTCTAAGTACCGAACATATATGAGCAGAAGCAACCTATTGAAATATCCGGCTAAATTCCCGCCGGTCCCAAAGTTTCAAGGAATATCAATGCCATTCCTTGGCTTGGGAACCATCTGGCTCGGGCGCAGGTGGCCAACAGATAATAAAAACTATCGCGCTCCATCAAAGGAAGAAACCGATTCGTATCTGCACTTGGCATATGAATCGGGAATACGAATGTTTGATACGGCAGCAGCATATGGAGAATCAGAGCGGGTGTTGGGTGATTTTTTCAAGCAAAATCCCGAGGTCGCAAAGGACGCAATTATTGCCACAAAGTGGGGCGAGGAGTTTGACCTAAACGCTGAGACGTCAAAGGTAGATCACACGATGGATCACTTGCGTCTTTCACTCAATCGGAGTTTATCACACCTCCCAAAGGCAGACATTCTCTACATTCACAAGGCTGATGATGATGTGCTGAGTAATTCAAGAATCAAATATGAAATGCTCTCGCTTATTGATGGAGGGGCTATAAAATATACCGGTGCTTCGATATCAAAAGAAACAGATATCGAGCGTGCCATTGAAAAAGATATTTTATGGGTGGATTTCGTGCAAACCGGAGCAGATGTCGCAAGAAGCAGACCGGATATCATTTGCGCTTTATATGAAAAAAACATTGCGGTCGTTGTGAATGCGCCGGTTAGAAAACTCCCAAATGGCGTAACACCAAACGTCTCTTATCTTGAACTAGCCGATAATCCATGCGTTTCCTTTGTTCTAACAGGAACGCGAAATCATCTTGAAGAGACCTTGGGTTATTTTGAGTGAATACGATGGAGAACGTTAAAAAAATATTCGCAAACCTTGCCAAGACACTCCTTTTTGTCGGGTTGATGGTTATTATCGGATTTTTGTTGAACTATAGCTGGAAAGCCTTGCCTTTTGCCAAAAACATTAACCGGCTTATTTCAGAAGGGTTCACGATAGTTGTAGTTCTTGTTCTCTATTATTTGTTTATGGTGAAGTGGAGCAAGATTCCATTCTCAAAACTGAATATATTTCCAAGCAGTCAACGTTTTTCTCTGCTGGGATACGGCATCTTGATTGGATTCGCGCTATTGATAGCAGTGTTCTTCATCATTAAATCGTTGGGTGCAATTTCTATTAGTGCATTGGAAAATTTAAACATCACTCATAGCGTATTTATCCTTTTTATTACGATGCTCTTTGCTGCCATTTGGGAAGAGGTTGCATTTCGCGGTTGCATACTTCAAATGCTCTCGGAATCGGTAGGCATTCATCCGAGTTGCATTATTGTCGCGTCATCCTTCGGGCTGCTGCATTGCCTCAGCCCGCTCTCCAGCCCACAGATTGTGATCAGTACATTTATGTCGGGCATGCTGCTTGGTTATGCCTATTTTTATGCGGGGAATCTATACTTGCCGATTGGAATTCACTTTGGATGGAACTTTCTGAATAGTTTATTATTTTCTGGAAAGCTTTATAATGTCGAATATTTGAATAACGCTCTGGCCGGCACAAAAAATCCGGAACAGGGAATGGTTGCAATCGTGATGACTGGCATGGCGGCAGCGTGTCTCGCAGTTTTATATGTTCATAAAAATAGAAGGACACAGTTCATAACGGAGGCGCAACATGCAAAAAGAGATCGTAAATATTGATGGTATCAACAATAGGCCGGGCACTTTTCATCATGCTGTAAAAGCCGGCGGTTTCTTGTTCTTATCAAGCCAGCTCTCATGCGATCTCAAGACGGGAGAGATCATAAAAGGCGATATCAAGTAGCAAACAAAACGGGCCATGGACAATATCAAATTCCTACTTGAATCCAGCGGCTCTTCAATTCGAAAGAATTGAAATGAAGATACTCGTTATCAGAGGGCAACGGGTGATGATCGATGCCGATCTAGCTGAAGTATATGGGGTCAGCACGAAGGCGTTGAATCAGGCTGTGAAGCGTAACATTGACCGGTTCCCATCGGAATTTATGTTTTGCCTCACAAAGGCAGAAAAAGGGGAGGTGGTCACAAATTGTGACCACCTCGGCAAACTTAGGTTTCCTCCGGTTTTGCCGCGAGCCTTTACCGAATATGGCGCGCTTATGCTTGCCAATTCATTAGGGCATTTATTCGGTTGAGACAATTGCTATTAAGCCACGAGACGCTTGCCAGAAAGCTTGTGTCATTGGAGAAAAAATATGACGATCAGTTCAAGGTGGTCTTTGAGGCGATCAAACGGTTACTCCTGCCGCAACCACTAAGACGGCAGTCACTGCATTAAATCCGCCGGTCCCGCATCTAGGAGCTAGTCATTCAGGAAAAATCCATCTGTGTAAATATCTTCCTTTATTGACACATGCCTCTGAGATTAGTATAGGGGGCGGACTATGAAAACTAAAATTGATACAATCAGTCCGGTTAAAAGAAGGATTACCGTTGATTTGCCGATCGAGCGCGTGGCCGCGGCTATCGAGAAAGCTTATACGGAAGTTCAGAAAAAAGCCAAACTCAAAGGTTTCAGAGAAGGCCATGTGCCGCGCCATTTGATTGGCCTCCATTTTAAAGCGGATGTGGAAGAGGAAACCGCGCACGGGCTCATTACCGGTTCGCTGCAGGAGGCTCTTGAAAAAGAGGCGGTTACGCCGGTATCAAGGCCGTCGATTACCGCCGCAGGGCCTTTTCAAAAAGATGCGGCATTCAGCTATTCTTTTGAATTTGAAGTTCATCCGGCGGTGGATGTTAAGGAATACGAAGGGCTGACGCTCGAAAAGACGGACAGAAAGATAACGGACGAACTTGTAGATAAAAGAATTGCGGCAATTCAACAGTCGATGACCCAGCTTGAGCCGGCTTTGGAGGATGCAACATTTGGAAAGGGTTTCGTGGCGTTTATCGATTTTAGCGGCACAGCCGACGGTGAAAAGTTCAAAGGCAACAGCGCTGAAAATTTCGCCGTTGATTTTGGGGCCGGCTCCATGCTGCCGGCATTTGAAGAAAAGATGGCCGGAATGAAAAAGGGTGAATCCAGAAAAGTCGAGTTCGATTATCCCAAAGATTATTTCAATAAAGAAGTCGCCGGTAAACATGCCGCGTTTGATGTGACGGTGAAAGAGGTTAAAGCTAAACGCATTCCTGAATTAAACGACGACTTTGCCAGGGATTTGGGAAATTTTAAGACAATGGCTGCGGTCAGGGAAGATATTAAAAAACGGCTGATGGAAGTTACGGAGCGGGAGGCTAAATCGGAGCTCATTAATAACGCGATGGAAATCCTTATTAAAAAGCATCAATTTGAAGTTCCGGAATCTCTCGTTATTTCCGAGCTGAAAGGGATGTTTGAGTCATTTGTTGCCGAACTTGCAAAACAGGGAAAGAAATTTGAGGACATGGGAATGAAAGTGGAGCAGTTCATAGATCAATATAAGCCGGCCGCTGAGAATAGAATACGGGGCTACTACATCTTAGATGCAATCGCCAAAGCTCAAAATATCGAAGTGAA
>JACPAJ010000065.1 GCA_016180865.1 Deltaproteobacteria bacterium | reverse complement strand
TCCGCCGGTCATTCCCCGGGCGCCTGTTGCCTCGGCAATATCGCGTATGATTTCGATAAGATTTTGGCGTCCAAAAGAAGCAGCTAAACAGCTAAAAGCTTCCGCAAGCAGCGCATCGCCGGCCAAAATCGCAGCCGCCTCTCCGAATTTTTTATGGCTCGTAGGAAGCCCGCGCCTTAAATCGTCATTATCCATAGCCGGCAGATCGTCATGAATTAAAGAGAACGTATGAATCATCTCCAAAGCAGCGCAAATTGCGAGAACATTTTCCGCTTTGCCTCCGCATGCTTCGGCAGAGGCAATCGTTAAAATCGGCCTTACGCGCTTGCCGCCGGCCCGAAGGCTGTAAAACACCGCTTCCTTGAGAGCTGGAGGAAAATCGCGTTCTTTGGCGAAATATTCTTCCAGAGTTTTATCAACGAGAGCCTTCTTTTCGGTTAAATATTTTTTTATATCCATATTATTCTTCCACCTTAAAAGGCGCTTCTTTCAAAGCGCCGCCTTCAGCCTTAACAAGCATTTCAATTTTTCCTTTTGCTTCGGTTAATTTCTGTTCGCAGGCGCGCGACCATTTTATCCCTTCTTCAAACGCCTTAAGCGAGCCATCTAGAGAAAGATCGCCCTTTTCCAGATGGCGCACAATTTCTTCTAACTTGCCGAGCGACTCTTCAAAACTTTCCTGTTTCATAGTTTCCTCCTTCTGATCACTGACCGCTATTTACGCCGCAGCTTTCCACCTTGCTCCCCGACCATTGCCCACGCGGATTACAAGCCCGCTTTCTTTTATATCCAGCAAGGCCTGCTGCCGCGATATTGAATTTCGCGTCGCCTCAAGATAATCTCCAATGGAGATTTCCTTCTTTTCCTTAACAATCCCCTTCAAAATATTCAATCTAGATGCTGCATCCAACGAGCCGGCCGTTTCTCTAGTCGATAAATTTATCACAGGCCTTTCACATGCAAAGAACCCCCACTTTTTAAACTCTTGGAGCCCTTCTTCCACTGCCCTTGCAGCAAGTTTGCCGCCCGGCGCATAGAGATTATGAAAATAAAATTGATATGCCACCGGGAATAAGCCCCTGTTCAAATATTGAATGAAGAAAATCAATTCGTTGTCTTTGGCCACAGCTGTTACAAATTCTCCCACAACTGCAATTGTTTGCGGGCAGGCCATATCTTTATAATGCAAACGAATATCTACAGGATTAATCTTACGCCAGTTCTGTAAAAAATAGGAGACAAGAATGCCAAAAAGGCGCGGATCAAATCTGGACATTTCACAGCCTAGCGCCAATAAATATTCTTTTTTACCGGCTTCATAAGGCCAGTGCGCGTTTGAGCCTACACAATCGGCCCCGATTTTTGCAAGTTCCCAATAAATGCGGCTCAAATGAGCCTCTGTTGGAATAGCCTTCAGCATTGCCATTTCTTCACACCCCCTCCTGCTCCCTGATATCGTCAAAAAAATCGAGCGCCTTTCCGCCGTTGGGAACGCCTTTGCTTTTCAACCTTTCGATATGATCTTCGACAAATTTAAGATTCGCGCCGCGTTTAATAAGCGCTTTTGCATGTCCGATATCTTTTTCTCTTCCAGAAAAACATTTCATAATTAACAGGTCTTCCAAACCGAGAGCCAACACCTCGAGATTTTTGCCTTTGTATATGGAAATAAGGCGCTCTTTGTAATCCGGAGGAATAGTATAAGTAAAGGTGTTGAAGTAGCTGTTAAACCAATGCGGGTTAATTTTTAATTCTTTCGCAACTTTTTTTACCAGAGGATCAAGCTCGGAAGCGGTCAAAGGCGTATTTATTAACAGCCCGTCGATATCCATAGTGCTCAAATTAACATTATGGGCAAAAATCATCGCCGCGCCCCCGCCGATTAATATCTGGGCAGAAACTTTCAGCTTGGCATCGAGCGATCTGAAAGCATTTGTCATGACATCTTTATCCATAGCTTAATAATAACAATTTAACGACTAATTGTCAATTAATTAGTCATTAAATCACTTTTGCTGCAATCTTTCCTTCGCTCATCCTTATCTTAATTTCATCGTTTTTGTTTAGCGATTTCGATGAGTTAACTACTTTATCGCCCTTGTAAACCACGCTATAGCCTTTTGCAAGAACCGCCAGCGGCGATAAATGGGAAAGCTCCGCTGCAAGCCGGCGCAATTTTGAATCCGAGCGGTCGACAAGATTCTTTAAGCCGTTTTGCAGGCGCGTTCTAAGCCCGTCTATCTGCATTGTTAAATCGGGAAACCTCGCCGTTGGAGGCTTTAGATGCGATTTTGTCTGTGAAAATGTTTTAAGCTTCATTTCCAGGCAGACCAAAACCCCGCGCATTAATCTTTGAAATCTATCGGCGGTAAGCTTTTTCAGGTCTTCTTTTTTGGGGACGGCGATTTCCGCCGCCGCTGATGGCGTCGGCGCGCGCTTGTCGGCTACAAAGTCCGAAATTGTAAAATCTATTTCATGTCCGACAGCGCTTATCACCGGAATCTTTGATGCAAAAATTGCGCGCGCGACAATCTCTTCGTTAAACGCCCATAAATCTTCCAATGAACCACCTCCGCGCCCGACGATCATCACATCAATGCCGGTTTGCGCATTCATCCAATTTATGGCCTGCGCAATCTCTGCCGCCGCGCCATCGCCTTGAACCCGGACCGGATATAGCAACACATCAATGTCGGGAAATCTTCGGCCGAGGATATTTAATATATCCCTTATTGCAGCGCCTGTCGGCGAGGTTACAATACCGATTTTTCGCGGCAGAAACGGCAGCGGTTTTTTTCTCTCCGCCGCAAAAAGGCCTTCTTTTGCAAGTTTATCTTTCAACTGTTCGAACGCCAATTGCAAGGCGCCGACGCCTTTTGGCTCGCAATGATCGACTATTAAATTAAAATCGCCGCCCTTTTCGTAAAGCGAAAGATTGCCGTGGCAGACAAGCTCCATCCCGTCTTTAATTTGGAATTTTAATTTCGACGCAAAGCCTTTAAACAGTGCGGATTTAAGAAGCGCCTTGCTGTCCTTTAAAGAAAAATAGGTATGACCCGATGGAGAGGTGCGCAAATTAGAGACTTCACCAACCACCCATAAATTTGCAAAATTTCCCTCAAGCAAACCTCGCACTGCGCCAATTATCTCGCCTACCGTAAATATCCGCGGAGTCTTTTCGGTCTCCGCCTTCGACGCAGGTTTGATGACCGCATCAAAATTTAACGTCTGCTGTTCCATGTATCAATTGTTGTTAACAACGACTATTAACTAAGTCAAAACTTATTTAGTTCTGCAAGTTATTCTGAAAATCGCTAACTACTTGACAAATAAAGAATTTGCAATTTAACCAAATGCAGATTTTTGTGAAATTTCAATAGCTTACAACTTCGGTGCCTGGCACCGGTTTTTCATTTTAATTCCATAAAGCGCAAGAATTTTTGAGATATCGCCATAATGCTCGTTTATTGAATTCATTGCGGATTTAAAACCGAGCGACGCCCCTTTTGTTTTATTTGAAAGAATCAGCGGATTTAAATCGAAAAAATCCTTATCGTCATCCTTCGGCTCGATAAGTATTATATCGCCGTCAAAAGAAGGATCATCGCGATATTGTTCCAGCGCCACATGCAGGCGCGAATAAAAAAATGTCCTGAAAATCTGATTCAAAACCGCCAGAATTCCCTCTCCCGCAAGCCTTCCGGCCTTTGTATGAGGCCTGAAAGGATTGTAGCAAATTATCAGCTTCGCTCCTTTTTTTACAGCGATATCTATTGAAGCGGTATCCTGCACGCCGCCATCCACATAATCCGCATTATTAATGCGCACCGGCTTGTAAAATCCCGGCATCGCGGTCGATGCCTGAATCGCCTTGGATATCGTGACGCTGCTGATTTCATCCGGCCCGAAGACCGCGCGTTTAGCTCCGTCAAGAATGGAAGCCACTATATACAAATATTTTCCGGTGGCTTTCAAAGTGCTCTTGAAATTATTTGTAAGGTCGTTCCTCTCGATATTTTTTCTTATGTAATGCTCGATGGGGCTGTTGTCAAAAATACCCGACGGCAGAATCTCATAGAGAGACGGCAAAGTTTTATCGTCTAAAAATTTCTTTAAAAAAGCGAAGGGTCTCGCGACAAATTCCCCGAAATTCGGCCAGTAATAATGCCAGCCTGCAAATTTTGTGAATTCTTTTGAAGTTCCGTCCAGCCCTTTAAGCATCTCCTCGGGGCTGATTCCTCCCACAAGCGGCGCGGCAAGAAGGCTTCCGGCGCTTATCCCAACATAGATATCGAAATCGTTCACCGTAAAATCATCCATATAGTCGTTAAGCGCTTTGAGTCCGCCGGCCATAAAAGAGGCGCCGGTAACAGCGCCTCCGGCCAATATCAGCGCTTTCTTTGCGCCCTTTTTGTGTTTGGCGCGACCGCTTTTTTGTATAATCGTTATTCCCATTTCTTTATCTGCTTCTTTGCCGCATCGGCCCAATCTTTTTCCGGCCCTGTTGCCAAAAAATCGTTAAAATAATTTTCGGCTTCAAGAATTCCCCCGGGCTTTTTCGTCATTACAACGCCGATATAATAAAGGCATTTCGTCATGGCCGGGTCTATTTTCATCACTTTCTTGAATTCTTCAATCGATTTATCATAATCCTTGGTCCATGAATAGAGTCTGGCGGAAAAAAGGCGGAAAATAATATTATTCGGATAGAGAGCCAGAAATTTATCTGCGATCACGCGCGCCATTTTATAATTATTCTCCTGCCCGTAAATAAACGCAAGATTGGCTTCCGCCAAATCTTTTGAATATGTCCCTTTTTCGATCACTTCTCTTACCTCGGCTATGCCCTCCTGCCGCCTGTCTCCAAAAAACGGCAGAAAGTTTATGCTCTTGGTCATTACGCTCCGCCAGTAATTGTACATTCCGGTTCCAAGCTTGGCGTCTATAAGGGAAGGATCCATCCAAACTGCCCTTTTCATCAGCTGAATTCCTCTGATTGCAGATCCCAAAGCCCTGAACCATTTATTGTCGCGCATGTAATAAAATCCGCGCATTCCATATGCAGAGCCGGCCACGAACAGATTCCACGGGGTCGGGTCATTCTGGAGCATAATCGAAACCGTTTTTTCAAATTTCTGTTCAACTTCCTCATATTCGGCCCGAAAACGGAAATCCAAATTTTCATACATCATAATCTGCCACGCGGCCATCTGGCCGAAAAATCCAGCGGGGGAATCGGGATAATCAAGCTCTATCTTTTTAAAAACTTCAAATGCAGCGGGATAATCACGCTGAAATAAAAGCTCTTTGCCGCGCATCGTATCGGAGATCACATCGGCGGCGCAGAGAGGCCTTGCAATAAGAAGGAGGAGTATTAAGATTCTTGCTTCTTTTACAATCATAATGTATTATTAGCCGTAGTTTATCCTATGGCAAATTCACAAATCACCATCTGTTATCTCACAAAAAAACCGAATGCAATAACTACTCTCGTTCAAAGCTTGAAACAAGCTTTTCCAAAATTAACGGCTTCTCAAACCGATTCCGCCGAAAAACTGCTTAATTTCAAAGGATTAGACCTGATTATCGCCGACCCTGATTTCAGGGGAATTAATGCTGCGTGTCCGGTTCTCTATATTTTGACCGAATCGGAAGCTAAAGATCCTTCCAAGTGGCCCACTTCGAATTTCGTGTCGGAAAAGGAGATAAAAACTTATGTGCTCGCGAGAGCCGTAAAAAATATTCTTGAAACCGAAAAATTGTCAAAAGAGCTCAAAGAAAGTTCCATCAAAGACGAGCTGACCGGGCTTTACAACCAGCGATTCCTCATCGAAACGCTTGGAATTGAAATTAAAAAAGCCATTCGCTATAATTCTCCGCTGACGCTTCTATATACAGGCCTTGATAATTTAAGGAGCGTCAATTCCAAATACGGCCATGAAGTGGGCGATCGGGTGATCTTAGACTTCGGCCTCATAGTTGCCAATTCGCTTCGGTGCGTCGATACGGTCGGAAGATTCAACGGAGACGAATTTTTGGCAATCCTCCCGGAAACTCCGCAGTCCAATTCATTAAAAGTCTGCCGGCGGATTTTAAACGCAACCCAGAATTTCGCTTTTGCCAACGGCGAAGCCGGATTAAACGTCACCGCCTGCATAGGAATCGCTACCCTTTCAACGCTGACGCGAGCGCCAAATGAGCTTTTGAGCCATGCCCGCCTTGCGCTAGAAGGAGCCAAAAAACGCGGCCAAAACAATGTCTGCACCTTTGACGAAGCAAAATCGATAGAAGAACCGGTAAAAGAAAATACGGAGCTGATAAATGCAATTAAGCGTAAAATCTATCTGCTAACCGAAGAGTCGAAAAAATCGCACTATTCAAATATCCTGAAATTTTTTGAAGATATTCCGCTGTATAGAAAATTTCTCTCTCATTCCGAGCACGTTGCGTTTTACAGCGAACGGCTTGCGAATAAAATGGGGCTCGGGGCGGAAGAGTTGAGTTCCATAAAAATAAGCGCGCTTCTGCACGATATCGGAAAACTTGCGATTGACGAGCGGATTGTCGGCAAAAACGGCCCGCTCACGGGAACTGAATATGCCTTTATAAAACAGCATCCGGTTTTGGGGGCTCAGATGCTTTCGGAATCGGCTTTTATTAAGGGAGAGATAAATACAATCCTGCATCACCACGAAAACTTCGACGGCAGCGGCTATCCTGACCATATGCAGGGCACAAACATTCCTCTGCAATCTAGGATTGTAGCCCTTGCCGAAGCTTGGGATACTATGATAACTCCGCAGATATACAGAGAAGCATTTTCTCTGGATCAAGCGCTTGATGAGCTTAAAAAAGGCGCCGGGCATCAATTCGACCCCGATGTAGTGGCTATTTTTACAGGATTAATAGAAAACTAAAAATGAAAAACGGCAAATTAACAATCAAAAATGAGCTGTTCGGCGTTTTTTTTGCGGCGATTGGAATATTCTTCTCGTTAAGCCTTGCTTCTTATGACCCCGCAGATCCCGCATTGAATGCGATTTCAACGGTGCAGGAGATAAACAACCTCGGCGGCATTGTGGGAGCCTATACTGCCGATATTCTTTTCAGCACGTTCGGCATAAGCGCTTATTTTTTATGCCTCGTTATTTTTTTGATAAGCTTTATGCAGTTTGTGGGGCGGAATATCAGCCTGAACTGGAAAGAGGCGGCGGCATACGCCATGCTTTTAATATCCGTCGCGGCAATTTTACACATCAGGTTTGAAACTATTCATCTCCACAATCAGCCTATCGAAGCCGGCGGGCTTCTCGGCGGGCTATTCGGCCAGATTTTGAAAAAGTGGCTTGGAAACGCCGGCGCCTATGTCATCTCCTCAACATTAGCGGTGCTGTCTCTTCTTTATTCAACGCACCTTTCAGTAGTGACAGTTGCTTCACTAGTTAAAAAATATTCGGTTGCTCTCGTAATGTGGCTTACTTCATTTGCAATCGTCCGTTTCGAGCAGACGAAAAAATGGATTGCGAAAATATCTCCAGTTGTAATCGAAAAAATCGCCTTATTATGGAAAAAAATCTTTGCGGAAAAAAAGAAGGCTGTTAAAGTGGCTCTTTCACACAAGCAGGTTGAAAAGACAGATGCTCCCGCAGAAACCCAGCTTCCGCCACAGTTTCAGGAACAGTCCTCCGGCCCGAAAATATTCGAAAGAGCCGATGCAAAGCCTGTTAAGGCGAAAGACAGCCAGCTTATGCTTGCAAGAATGAGCAAAGATTATTCGTTTCCGCCTATTTCTCTTCTTGATTCTCCCGAGCAAAAAGTTTCGACCGTTGATGAGGAAGCCTTAAAAAGAAATTCGGTGCTGCTCGAGAAAAAACTTAAAGATTATGGGGTCGAAGGGCGCGTAACGGAAATACATCCGGGGCCCGTTATCACAATGTACGAGTTTGAACCGGCCCCCGGCGTAAAAATCGGCAAAATCGTAAATCTTGAAGACGATTTGTCTGTTACAATGGGCGGACGAAGCGTAAGGATAGTCGCCCATCTTCCCGGAAAAGCCGCAATCGGCATAGAAATTCCCAATAACGAACGTGAAATCGTCTGGCTCAAGGACATTGTAAGCGATCCAAAGTTCAGACGCTCGAATTCAAGGCTTACTTTTGCGCTTGGAAAAAATATCGAAGGGCACCCCGTAATAACGGATCTCTCAAAAATGCCGCATCTTCTTGTTGCCGGAGCGACCGGTTCCGGAAAAAGCGTCGCTATAAACACAATGATCGTAAGCATTCTCTACAAAGCAACGCCCGAAGATGTCAGGATGATCCTTATCGATCCAAAAATGCTGGAACTCCCTATTTACGACGGAATAACTCATCTGCTTCTGCCGGTCGTTACAAAACCGCGCAAAGCGGTTCTGGCGCTTCAGTGGGCCGTGCATGAAATGGAGCGGCGCTACACGATTCTTGCCGATGCCGGAGTCAGAAATATCGCCGGTTATAACGAAAAAATAGAAAAAGGGGCTTTGAAAGTAATTTCAATCGATGAAGCGGCCAAAATACAGGAGACAAACAAGGAAGCAGTCTGCCATACAGGCAAGATTCCTTGTATCGTTATAATCATCGATGAACTTGCCGATTTAATGATGGTCGCATCGAAAGACATGGAGGAGAGCATTACGCGCCTCGCGCAAATGGCGCGTGCGGCGGGAATCCATCTTATCCTTGCGACCCAGCGGCCGAGCGTCGATGTAATAACAGGCCTCATCAAAGCAAATTTCCCCGCCAGAATGGCTTTTAAAGTGAGCGGCCAGCACGATTCCAGAACTATAATAGACACCGTCGGAGCGGAGAAACTCTTAGGCATGGGTGACATGCTGTTTATGCCGCCAAACACTTCCGATATTTTGCGCCTGCACGGCGCGTTTGTTACCGAAGGCGAAATAGCAAGGGTCGTCGCCCACGTTAAAGAACAGGGAAAGCCCGTTTATGACGAAACAATCGTCGAAGAAAAAAATGTCGGCGAAGACGGTTTGCCGGCCATTGAGCAGGAATATGACGAACTTTATGATGTGGCGGTTAAACTTGTTGCGGAGACAAAGCAGGCGTCCATATCGATGATACAGCGGCGTTTTAGAATCGGCTACAATCGCGCGGCAAGGCTTGTTGAAAAAATGGAGGCCGAAGGAGTCGTAGGCCCCGCGGACGGAGCAAAGCCGAGAGAAGTGCTGGTGAGCAGCCTGCAGGAGAGGGGATGATGAAAAAAGTTGGTTTGTCATTGCGAGCGCAGCGAAGCAATCTCCTGAACATATTGCATGAGATTGCTTCGTCGCTTGCGCTCTTCTCAATGACGATGCTTTTCCCGGTCTCTTGCGCTTATGCAAATTCAGCGATTCAAACAATCCAATCCGCTTATGCTTCTATTACCGATCTTCAGGCCGATTTCATCCAGTCAACTTATGTGGCTGTTCTGGATAAAACGATTAAAGAGCCCGGAATTTTTTCCATGAAAAAACCCGGGATGCTTAGAATAGAATATACCGGGGAACATCCCAAACAGTATATTTCGGACGGCAAACGCCTTTGGATAATAGATTCCGAGCTGGAACAGGTGGAGACTTACAAAGTTTCCAAAGACTCCGTTCCAAAAGAGGGGCTTGAGTTATTAAAAGGCTTTTCAGATATGGAAAAGCTTTTCTCTGTGGAACCATTCAAACCAAAAAAAATAAAATCCGGCTTTGCATATCTAAAACTGACGCCTAAATCAAAAAATCCTCAATACAACAGCCTCGATTGCATTTTTGGGGCCGATAATCTATTGAAAGAAATGACAATCCATAATAAATCTGGAAATATTTCGACTTATGTGTTTAATAATATAAGAGTGAACGTGGGGTTAGATAATAATTTATTTATTTTAAAATGAGGACTACAACCTTATGAAAAAGATTTTTGCCCTTTTTGTTGCGCTTTTCACCTTTTCAATTTTGATTCAGGCAACAGCCCATGCCCGTTCGTCAGGTTTTTATATTGGAGGCGGTTATCAGCAGCCTGTGATGCTTACGTGGAAAAAACAAAGCACTGTCGCCGTTGATCCCGGCAGCTCAATAAAATTCTGGCCCGGATTCGGAGGTTATCTTGTCGGCGGCTATGAATTTGAAAAGGCCGACTGGTTTGGTTTGGCGATGCCCGTCAGCTGGAGCCTCGTCCGCCTTAATAAAGATGAGTGGGTGCAGCTCATCACTGCCGACGCCGAAGCTATTTTTCATTTCATGGATTCGGAAAATAAGTTCGACCCTTACGTTGCGGGTTTAATTGGATTTAATTTTCTCACCGAAGGAAGTGATTCAAACGGCTCCCAGTCTTTCGGCCCGAGCTTTGGCGCAGGTTTTGGCATGAGATACACGCTTGTTGAATATGCAATGGCCGGCTCTCCAAATGTTACGAATCTATCATTTACCGCAGAAGTACCCGTTAAAATCATGCTTTTTGTAAACGATCAGGAACTGGCAGACAGCAAAACGACCCCGATTATTTCAATACCGGTGAAAGTGGGATTGACTTATTCTTTTTAATTTCTAAGCGGTTTGCCCTTTGAAAGCATGTGCTGGATTCGCGCAATCGTCTTTTCCATTCCGCAAAGAGACATAAAAGCCTCGCGTTCAAGGTCTAAAATATGCTGTTCATTTGTTTTGTGAAGCGCCTGCCTGTCGCCGCCCGTTAAAACATGCGCCAGTTTTTCGCCTATCAGCGCATCGTGATCCGAAATATCGCCTTTAAGCCTTGTCTGGCGGATGCTGTTTACAAGCGCCATTTTGCCGCCGTCTCCTGGAAGCAAAATATCCTCGCGCGATGCCGGCGGTTGATACGATTTTGCGATATCCAAAACTCTTTTCTTGGCGCTCATTATCAATTTTTCGCGATCGAGCGTAATATTATCGGATGATTTCATATAGCCTATCTTGACGGCTTCCTTAGCCGAGGCCGAAACTTTTGCAAAAGCAATTGTCTGAAAAACATCGCGGACTTTTGGAAACGGCCCGCCATCATCCGGCGCCATCCAGATTTTATCTTTTGGGTGAAAAGCCTGCTTGTGCCGCTCTTCCATGCGAAGCAAAAGGTTTTTGCAGCCTCCGCCGGCAGGAATAAGGCCGACTCCTGCTTCTACAAGCCCCATATATGTTTCGGCTGCGGCATTAATATAATTTGCCGCCATCGTAATTTCGGCCCCGCCGCCAAGCGTCATTCCAAACGGCGCGGCCACAACCGGCTTTTTGCAAAAGCGGATCCGCTGGCCGACGCCCTGAAATGCGCGGATCATCCTGTCGATTTCGTCCCACTGGCCGTTTGACGCCGCGATAAATATCATCATTAAATTAGCGCCCACGCTGAAATTTGCTCCGTCATTGCCGATAACAAGGCCCGCTCCCTCTTTTTCGACCAGATCAATTGCCTGATTCAGCATAGCGATTACATCACCATCAATCGCATTCATTTTCGTATGAAACTCGCAGGCAAAAACGCCATCGCCAAGATCGGTCAAGTCGGCGCCGGAATTGGTTTTTACTATCTTCTTTTCTCCCCTCCCTTGATGGGAGGGGATTAAGGGGAGGGTGTTATCCAGCGCCTTTCTCTGCTCAAACGGCCCCAGCTCCCAGTTAAAACCCCACCGCATGGCCTTGTCGATTTCATCAATATTGTGCGCAATTTCATCCGCCACTTCGGCTGCATAAGCAATCGATTCGTTTACAAGAGGCTGCGCAATTTTACCCGCTTCATCATCGGCTAGGACAACAGTTCGCAAACGTTCCGCCGGATCACTTATTTCGCGCGCCTTTCCAAGGGACGGCGTTTTTATTTTCTGCTGCGGCCTGTATTCCATCGTCTTTGGATCCAATACTAAAATTTCTGACTTCTGACTTCCGACTTCCGGCCTCACTCTCTTATAAAATCCCTGCCCCGCCTTATCTCCAATCCATCCGCGCTTAACCATCTCTTCAACAAACGCCGGAAGTTTTATGCCGCTATTTTTGGCGACGAGCGCCAGCGTATCGATGCCGACGATATCTGCCGTCCTAAAGATTGCGCTTTTAGGCCTGGCGCAGGGAACGCCCATAACCTGATCCACGACTTCAATCGGCCAGTTATTTTCCGCTGTCTTATGAAACGCCGTTACAACGGCGTGAACGCCAATGCGGTTTGCGATAAAATTGGGCGTGTCTTTGGCATAAACAACGCCTTTGCCTAAGCCATCCTCCAAAAATTCTGCGATCTCTTTCACAACCTCGGGTCTTGTTTCACCTCCGCTTATAACCTCCACGAGTTTCATGTAGCGAACGGGATTAAAAAAGTGCGTGATGAGGAAATTTTTGCGGAATATATCGCTGCGACCGCCAACTAATTGCTTATGAAGGATTCCGGACGTGTTTGAACTGATAATTGTCGATGGCTTCAGATATTTTTCAACTTCGCCGAATAATTTCTGTTTGATTTCGAGCTTTTCAAGAACCGCTTCGATAACCCAATCGCATTCGGCGATCTTAGGCAGATCATCTTCAAAATTGCCGGGTGTAATCAACCGCAAATCGTCTAAATCATACATTGCGGCAGGCTTTGATTTTTTGAGGCGCTCGATCCCCTGCAAGGCAAGAGACGGCGCAATATCCATCAACAACACTTCTACCCCACACCCGGCCAAATGCCCCGCAATCTGCGCGCCCATAACACCCGCGCCCAAAACCGCCGCTTTTTTGAGAATCACCTTATTAATATAGCACGGAAGTTTTAAAAGTCAGCTAGTTTTATTAAGGGCGCCTCTAAAAGCCCACCAATGTGTCATTGCGAGGAGTCCGCCTCGGGCGGATGACGAAGCAATCTCAATAAATCAAGTGTTTGCAGGAGATTGCCGCGCCCCTTCGGGGCTTCCGCCACTAAGGCTCGGCGGACTCTGCGCAATGACAGATTCGAGGCCAAGTCTGATAATTTAGCATACGCAGCTGGCAATTTTCTCATATATAAGAGATAAGCATCCTTATAAGTTTTTAGAAACTCTCTGCGGTTTCCAACATCCACCCTTTTTATTTCTTGTTGATCCGCTTCTAAAATCTCGTCCAGCCAATTAAATGAATAAACAACCGCGGAGTCTGGCAAAAAGGGCATTACTTCATTTAAAATTATGGTGGCGGCTCTAACATTACCAAGCACATAAGCTCTGATTTCGTTACCTGAGGATCCTTCGAATATGGGATATAATAGTTTATCCAGCCTCTGTCTCTCTTTTCTGCTGACATGTTCTTTTTCAAAAAAAAGCAACATCCCTTCATACAACAGAGACAGAAGTTCATCTCTAACATTGTAATTATTCCATTCCCAATGAAGACATTCATGTATCACTACATCATCAAAGCTCTTATCATCTTTTAACAACTGTTCGATGCTTGGCGGTCTTAAAACAACGACATCAAGAAATCGGGAATAATAAGCCCCATTAAGATACCGACCTTGCTTAGAATCTTGAAGAGAAAATGCAAACTTCGTTTCTTTAAGGCACTTATCTAGGGGATATTCACCCTGTTCCTGCGCCCAGTTATAAAATTTGACTGTCAATTCTTCATCGCTTGTAGCAAGCAGCTCCTGCGACGGAGTTGTATATAAATCCAGCCCTTCTCTAATCCATAATTCGTATGGATCAAAATAATTTAGATCGATGGCTTCCTTTGGCGGAGGGATGCCTTCAGTTGTTTTTTTGGACTTGACTAAGCCGGAAATGACATCGGCAATTTCATGAATTGCGCGTTCTCTTTCTGTCAAAATGCCCGTTTTGTCGCCGATATAGTACAACCATTTTGAAAACACCTCAAAAGATATCTGATCTGGCAAAATCATATAAGCCATCGCATATGAATGACCCGTAAAAATCTCCATCTTGCAATTCGTGTTTGACCATGCATTATACGGAAATTTATCACTGTAAAAATAATCTAAGAGGCCATTGGGCATAACGTCCGCACTGCAGAAACTCCACGATACCGCATTAAGCTGGATATCAGCGATCCCGACATTAAAAAGACTGCACATTTTGCCCTTGTTGCAGGTAATAATTCTTGTGCCGGGCAGCTCTTCCGCCTTTTGCATTACATCACGGCTGTCATTAGACGCAGTTTCGATCTTTTGAAGCGGGAAACACGAAGGATGCTTCTTGCCAAAGCATATTTTTGGAAAATTTGCGCCCATGTGCCATATATCGGCGCCTTCTTAAATAAGTTGCTGTAATTATTTCTTCTCGGCAGTTGCCGTTCCCGACAGGAGATCTTGAATTCTTTTGTAACGCTGCTCTTCTTTTAAATGCTCTGCGTGCAATTCAAGTAAAAACCAAAAAATCGTGCCTGCTGCACCTAAAAGGCCCGTAACTACCGCGGCATCCTTAAGTCTCTTAGCCAAAGAAAAACCCTCGACATTTATTATCGACTTGAATTTTTTGGCGCTGCTGAAACAATAAAGCACTCCTGCAGCTATCGAGCCTCCCCCCAGCGGAATATACGTATTTAACCACTCCGTTCGCCTGTTATCCTCAATCCCCAATGCAGCGCAGGAAATAAGATCGACTTTTCTAAACTGCGCATTGTTAATTTCTGCCTTGTGCACAGCTAGAAACTTGTCCGCATTTTGTGATGTCAAATAACCCTGGATTTTGTAGCCTTCCTGTTTGCAGGTTTCTCCAAAACCTATTAATTGATATGTTGTATCCTCATCATGGTCCACGTCTGCTACGCAGAACGGAATATTACTTCTCCATGCCGGACTTGGATGCTCATAAGCAAGACAAACAATCGTGCTTAAACTTTGATTTAAGCCGTTATCGCTACTGCTGGTTACGCTGTCTCCGGCGCTCATAATAATATCCTCCTCTTTTCATGTTCCTTATCGGCAGAGTTGTAAATAAGTTGCGTGCTTTTTTCATGCCGATTTTTTATATTCTTTCTATAATCGTAGCAACGCCCTGCCCTCCGCCAACGCACATGGTTTCAAGACCGATGGATTTTTTATATTGGCGGAGTGCGTTTATAAGAGTTGCCATGCAACGCGCACCGGTTGCGCCAAGAGGATGGCCCAAAGCAATGGCACCGCCGTGAATATTTAGTTTCGCTGTATCAATTCTAAGCCCGCGCACTACCGCAATTGTTTGAGACGCGAATGCTTCATTAAGCTCCACAAGATCGATCTCCTTCAGTTTCATCCCTGCACGCTTCAATGCCTTTGGCACGGCAAAAATCGGCCCTTCGCCCATTGTCGAAGGATCGCAGCCTGCGACAGCCATCGATATAATCCGGGCAAGAGGTTTTATCTTTAGTTTTTTTGCAAGGCTTTTGGACATGACAATCGTAATAGCGGCGCCATCGGTCATCTGGCTGGAGTTGCCGGCAGTAACCGTGCCGTCCTTTAAAAACGCCGGTTTCAGAGCGGCGAGTTTTTCAAGTGCCGTGTCTTCGCGCGGCCCTTCGTCTTGCATAACAATTATGTTATTCTGAGGGAGTGCACCGACCGAAGAATCTCCCAACTGTATGCCGGAGATCCTTTCCCCTCGACTTCGCTCGGGGTCAGGATGGCTTATTCTTATCGGCACAATCTCATCTTTAAATTTTCCGCTCTTAATCGCCGCGACCGCTTTCTGATGAGAAGCGAGCGAATATTTATCCTGCTCTTCGCGCGAAATTTTATATTTATTTGCGAGCTTTTCTGCGGTTTCGCCCATGCCGATGTAGGCTGCCGGCATCCCGTCTTTCATCAGCTTTTCGTTCAGCGAAGGATTGAATCCGCCCATCGGAACGTGCGACATCGATTCAACGCCGCCCGCTATGAAACATTCGCCGTCTCCGCACATGATCGCCCGCGCAGCCTGATTTATCGCTTCCAAGCTTGATGAGCAAAAGCGGTTTATAGTTGCCGCACCGCAGGAAAGCGGCAGACCGGCAAGAAAACTAACATTCCTTGCAACATTCAAACCCTGCTCGCCTTCCGGCATTGCACAGCCGATTAACACATCTTCAATAAGCTTCGGATTCAACCGAGGCACGCGCTGTAATGCGCCTCGCAACACCTCCGCGCAAACATCATCTATGCGCAAATCAGCAAAAGCTCCCTTGCCGGCTTTTGCTAAAGGCGACCTGACAGCAGCGACAATTACAGCCTGTTCCATATAAACCTCCGGTAGCCCATAATATCCAAAAGCGCGCAAATTACAAAATAAAAAAACCCCGCACCATTGCTGATGCGGGGTCATGGAAAACAGGGTCTATAAGCCGGATCTTGTGTAAGGTGATCATTCATCTTGGCGACGCATCGCTGCGGCGCTCCAGCGGGCTACCCTCGAGCACTTTCAGCTCGTCCTAGCTAGTAAAACGAACCGAGACTTCGACCGAGCAAGTCTTCCTTCTTGAGTAATCTCAAGAAAGTGCTCGATTATTTGCCCTTGCTTCTCATGGGGTTTGCCTGATTTCACTACAGCATTACCTGTACATACTTTCTGTTGCACTTTCCGTCGCATCTTTCCAAAATGCGCCCAGCCGTTAGCTGGCATGATGCTCTGCGAAGTCCGGACTTTCCTCCGAAAATTTTGCCTATGGCAAAATTTTCGCCCGCCAAAGTTTTAGTGGCGGGCAATTTCGGCGACCACCAGACCCTGAATTTCAAAGAACCTTAAAATGTTTATCAATCGCCAAATTTGCCAGCTTATCCGCCTCTTTATTCTTTTCGCGGGGCACATATTCTATATTACAATTTTTAAATTTACGCAAGAGCCCCTTTACCTCGTCAAATAAGGGTTTCAGCCCCTCATTTTTAACTTTATATAACCCTTTAACCTGTTTAACCATCAGCTCCGAATCCGCAAATATGGCAATGGATTCTGCTCCAATTTCCGCCGCGGTTTCAAGCGCTGCAATAAGCGCCTTATATTCAGCCTGATTATTTGTCATCTCTCCCAAATATGCGGAGAGTTCCTTGACAACATGCCCGTCCGCGTTTTTAATCACGACGCCCAAGCTTGCAGGGCCGGGATTTCCGCGCGCGGCGCCATCGGTATTAATTATTAATCTCTTCACGGCTATTTTTTAGTCTGTTTATCAATAAGGCCGAACGTTGAAAGCAACTGCCGTTCTTCCCTCGGTGAAAGACTGGAAATAATATCTTTTGATATTTTGGATAAATCGCGGCTGTTCTTTGCATTAAACGCGTTTTTGTTTTCGCTTGCAGCTTCAGCGGCCAGTAAGCCTGAAATTTCGCGCAGAAGAGCCCTCACCTCGGCGATCGAAACATCGCCTCCGGCGAGTTTTTCGATCGATTCAAACTCTTCGTTTTCGGCGAGATAACCGAGGATTTCCGCCGCGATATCTTTTGGCATATTTTTTAAATTCATTTTACCTCTTCCGCCGGCTCCTGATAAAACAGCAGCCTGTGGCAATTAGTGCAGCTTATAAGCTCATTCCATTTCTGCAGTTCAATATATAACTGCGGAGGAATCCTCTTATTGCATCCGCTGCATATGCCGTTTACAGCTAGCGCCATCGCATCGCTGTATTTATTCTGAATATAGCGATACTGCTTTAAAACCGCCGGATCAACCTTTGTTCCGGCATCCTGATGCTCTGCATGATACTTGTCCCTATCAGTTTTCAGCTCTCCTTCGTTTTTCCGGAGCTCCGCTTCTTTTTCATTAAACACTTTCTCTTTATCGGCAAGTCCGGAAGAAAGTTGCGTGATTTCTTCAGCCAAAGCATTAATTTTTTCCATTAGAACGATAACGCTCTCTTCTTTTTCGCGATTTGCCTGCTTCGCATCGGCTATTTCTTTGATAGCAGCCTGATATTCCTTATTAGTTTTAATAGCATAGAGCTTGGCCTCCCGCTCTTTAATCCTTAGATTTTCGACCTCGACATCTTTTTCGTCGCTTTTGCGCTTCTTCTCAAAATCGGCTTTTTCGGCCTCTTTTCGATGTATTGCATTTAATAGCGCGTCATAATCGGCTCTTGCCTCTGCAACTTTAACAGGGATAAAGCGCTAATTGAGTTTTCAAATCCGGTGCCATTAAGTTAAGGGGGGATATATGCAATGCGGATAAAATTGTCAACTTGCTTTTATTTTTAATTTTGGCTATATGGAGGGCGAGTCCGCCACTAAAACGTTGGCGGCCAATTCGCCTTTGGCGAATTGGGCCTCTAGCTCAATGGTAGAGCTACCGGCTCATAACCGGTTGGCTGGGGGTTCGAGTCCCTCGAGGCCCACAATTGACGCGTATTTGCGGGTTTTGGATGTTTGGCAAAGTGTGTGTTTTTTTGGCCCAAAAAGGGCCCAAGAAATTACTTCCCGATTTACGGAGACATCAGCACATCAAATTTCTTATTAAGGTCGCTTAGAGTAATAGGACTCACAACAATTTGGCCATCGCCGTTTCTTACAAAGTCATCGACCTTTTCTGCAAAGAAATGGTCTTGGGTGCCAGTAAAACACCGGCACCCAAAGACCAAATGTCGCTTTACTTCCTGCGGAACTTTTCCAGAAGAGCTTCAGCGTCTTGTCTAAATTGCTTTATACTCTTCTCTAAAATTCTTTTTTCTTCGGAAGGTTTCAAGAAACCCTTAAGTTCAGCGTTAACTTGTGAACTAATATCACCATCGGAAAGAATTTCACTGTGGCCAGTTCTGGAAGCGGCCTGAAAAAATCTCTCCGTTTCAGCATTTCTTGGAATGCCTACCAAGCTCATACCACATTCTGTAACTTTATATTCACAGTTTGGTTGACCATTTCCGTCAATAAAGCAAGGCGGGCCATAAGTTTTCGTTTTTGTAATACATACATCCTGAGACATATTATTCTCCTTTTTTATTCCCTGCGTTTTTGCAGGGCAAATTGTTAAAGTTAAAAAAGCTATTTTAATAACAACACATTTGGCTGGTTTTAGACCAGCCACCAGAAATGAAGATGGGAAAAATTAGGTAGACTTGTGTTGATGTGATTTTCTGTCACATAACCGCTTGTAAAACTTTTTAAAAACACCGTTTCCATACTGTATTTCTCTTGAACCTCGTGTTACCGTCGCTATAGAAACTTTGAGTTCATTCCTTATCTCTCTCTGCGTAGCACCCTCAATTAGTTTTTTCACAATTTGCCAGCGCTTAGCCAATTCCTTGTATTCTGATGGTGTTAAAAGCGCAGTTAAAAGCTCGTTCATCTCCCCTTTACTGTGTGAGGACTCTATCAAATCAATTAATTCTCTTTTCCAGTCAGCCTCCATGTATCTATGGACTAGTACAACAGGTCATACTTGTCAAGCACTTTTAATAGCTATTTCTCAAATAAAACAAACCAAGGAATATACATAGCTGTCGCCGCATATCTCTAGGCCCCTTTTGGGCCCCCTTTTGTCAATAACAGCCGTTAATATCCGTTCCCGCCACTAACCCGTCGGCGGGCAAGAACAACCGTGAAGTCAGAATCCTGCTAACTCATTGTTATGGTTTGAATATCTTAACGATTACAAGGGAAAAGGGGTCGGGCTATAGTATTCCCTCATTTTTCACTTTGATCTCTTCCAATGTGACGGCACCAGTTGAAAGGTTTATGCTGCCCTTTATTGAAATCTCGTCGCCGGCAGAAGCTCCGCCCAGCACAGCAGCAACATCCACGGCAATGCCTCTCTCCAGAAAGAAACTTTCTATTTGAGCAAAATCAATGGACACGCCTTTAATTTCGGTGGCCGTCAGCTGTCCGCTGAAACCGTCCATTATAGCTTTAATCTTTATATGGTCGCCGGATGCAAGTTCGGCAAGGCTGTTAAAGCTTACTAATTTTGTAGCTGCATCTGCCTTGAAGATTAGAGGCTGCAATCCACGCAGTGTGATTGTTCCCATTTCGGAATCAACTGCATCCACATCCGCCTTTATTTTAATCTTCCCCGCTTCAACGTCGTTATTATCTTCAAATTTGACCGCTTCCGCTTCAATAACTTCGCCTTCTGCCAATGAACCCTCTACTTCGACATCCTCTCCATCTGCAAGATCATCTTCCGTTCCCCCTTCAAAGCCGGCAGCCGAAAAATCCACCTCCTGCCCGCCGAGTTCGAACAACTTCGCCTCTGTATCGAGGTTCGAGATTTCACCCGTTAATGCCGTCTTCGCCGTACTCTGTGACGTTCCATCGCTTGCACTTCCGCATTGGAGTAAAAATGGAAGAAATGCCGCCAACAACCCCAATATGTGCAACAACTTTAAATGTCTCTTCATGACAAATACCCCCTTTCCCTTCTACATTATTTATGTCTAGAAAGCACCTGCTTCCACTTCGATTGATATTGTATTATTTTATGCTTGCCAGAGCACTGGCCGTTTGCCACCCGCTTCTGATGTTTATCCAACTATAAAGTTTTTAATTACAGTAACATTCGTAAGTTGTTGTCTTAACTGGAATTATCTTAAAGCCGGAAAATACTATTGTTAAGCAAATTTTATTATGCTAAAAATCTCCATCAAAAAACAAGGAGGCTCGCATGAAAAGATTATTTTTGTTTTCATTGGCAAGTTTTTTAATCTGCGCATTTTCCGCAAAGCTTTTAGCGGAAGATACGCCGCCTGATCCAAAATTCAATTCGGTTGAATGGTATAAGTGCGATTTTGGAAAGATAAAATATAAAGAAGGCCTTGCAGAAAAAGAAAGCGGTTATAGATGCGTTAAAACCGAAAAGATAGACGGCTCCGAACTCAACGTCGCTGTAAACGATGATATCGGCTATTATCCGGTAATGAGCAAAGAGGCGGCGGACTATTTTTCAAGCAAAGGTTATAAATTCCAATGTGACAAAAACGGCGGTTTCACAGGCGGCGGCATACTGGACGGGCAGTTTGAAAAACGCTATCTTGCGCCTCCGGAAAAAAGCGGCATAGATGCTTCCGACTGGGTTGACGCCGAATATGCCAAGAAGGGGCTCGTTGTATTTGCACCTGCATCCGTACGCGCAGTGGATGCCGTTTCCTCCTGTGAATTTAAGGATCAGACCTGCCAGTTCTTCAGCACTAAGACCAATATGAGATTGGGGCTTTTCAAAACATCTCTTCCAAAATGCGGCGGCAAAGCTGCAGCAGCTGAAGGCGGATCCAAGGGCATGGGAGGACTTAAAGGCTTATTTAAGAAGAAATAACGCTTCTGCCGGCATTAATATTGAAAAACTTTGGTCAGCTCGTAAAAGTCTCTATCAATTGTTTTTATCTTTTTCGCTATGCTTTTTAAGGAAACGCGGGCAATTTTTGTTCCGTTAAGGGCAACCATCTTTCCAAAATCGCCGTCTTTCACGCAGTCCATCGCCTCAACGCCATACCGCGTAGCTAAAACCCTGTCATGAGCTGTGGGCGTTCCACCGCGCTGAATATGTCCCAGAACAGTAACCCGCGTTTCATATCCGGTCTCGTCCTCGATTTTTTCGGCAAGAACCGCGCCGATTCCGCCGAGCCTGACATGGCCGAATTCATCTTTAGCTTTTGATGATAAAACAACCTCTTTGCCCTTCTTTGTGACCATCTGCGCGCCTTCCGCGATAACCACAATGCTGAAAAATTTTCCGGCGTCATGGCGCCTGCGAACCGCATTGCAAACTTCCTCAACTGTAAACGGGTACTCCGGAACAAGTATTATATCCGCGCCGCCGGCAAGTCCGGAATAGGTCGCGATCCATCCCGCATGGCGGCCCATAACTTCCACGACTAAAACCCTGTTGTGCGATTCGGCAGTTGTATGAATCCTGTCCACCGCCTCTGTTGCAATCGATACGGCAGTATCAAAACCGAACGTAAAATCCGTTCCAGCCAGGTCATTATCAATTGTTTTCGGAACGCCAACGACCGGGAAATTCTTCTGCGACAGCTTATACGCGGCCCCGAGAGTATCTTCGCCGCCCACGGCGATTACAACATCCAGCCCCATTTTTTTGATATTCTTCATTGCAAGATTTGCGGTTGAGGAATCTTTAAAAATGTTGGTTCTCGACGTTCCAAGGATTGTTCCGCCGCGATACAGGATGCCTCCAACGGACTTTCGGTCAAGAGGCATGGTTTCGCAGTTAAGAAGTCCGGCCCATCCGTTTTTTATTCCTATAACTTTGTCCTGATATTGAGTGGCCCGCCAGACAACTGCGCGAATAACAGCGTTAAGACCCGGGCAATCGCCTCCGCCTGTAAGAATTCCGATTCTTTTGTTCATGCCGAACTACCTCCGTAGCACCGCTTTTTAGCAACATTATTACGGCAACGCAAGCAAAACCAATTGAAAAAATAAGCCACACCCAGATCGGCACGATATTCATATCCGTGCGGGCAGCCAGCGAACATCCGCCACCGCCTGAAACTTCCGAGGGCCCAAAAGATTTAGAAGTTTGCAGCGGAATTTCCTGCGCTTCTCCGCCTGGAGGAAGGGATTCATATATATCCGGCTGAGGCAAATCCTTTGCGGCACTTTCAGCTGCCTGACCGGCGGTTTCTTGGCCGGATTCGGTACCAGCTGCGGCGACCTCCGTAGAACCAGCAGCTTTTTCATCTGAAGCTTCGGATGCTGCTTGTTCGGAACTTGCCTCTTTTCCAATATCAAGCGTAGTCGAAACTTCCACTCCCTTTGCGCGCGCCAAAAGAGTTAAACTCCTCGAACCAGCCATTTCGCAACTTGCCGATGAAGCTTCAGAGCCGTCAGAAGCTGTCGCTCTCACTTCATCATATTTTCCGCTGCATTCACTAACCGCATCGCCGGACATGCAAAAGACTAGAGGTTTGAACTGAATGACATTGTTAGCCACAATAATGTTAGCGTCTAATATCGGCTTGTTTTGATCGGAGCTATCAACTTCCATCGTTCTAACCATATCGTTGGTTACATAAAGCAAGCTGCTGCTGGCGACTACGGAAGCAAGCTTAATTTCTGAAACATCTCCGGTTCCAGTTCTGTTCTGAAAGAGCTCTTCAGATTGTTTGCAAATATCAAGCATTTCCGCGCGCGTATCTTCACTCAACTCACCTCTCGTAATTGTCAGCTTTGTTCTGCAGGCATCGGTTCCGGCTCTAACACTCTCCTCGGTCGCAGCAGCTGCTGCTGTGCCTGCCGTTTCTCCAGTTCTCGAAGTTTCCGTTTCAGCAGCCCTTTTACTGACAGTTATCGAACGTTCGGCAGATGCATCCGCCGTACAATCTATTTTTAATCCGCTGCAAACAGAGACCACCGACCTCTTTCCATCGCCGGCATCTGCCACAACATATCTTTTATCTGCCGTTAAAGCGGCTTTTCTTATGCTATCCGAAAATAAAACTCTCGTCTCACCGCATGATTCTTGGCTTCTTGTTACTGTTTCCGTTCTAGCTCCTTCTTCTCTGATGGAGTTCTCGGTTCTGGTTGCATCACCCGTCTGCGCCACGCTTTGCCGCCCCATCAGCTCCAATGGACTTTCTGTGGTCGCAGCAGTTCCAAGCACTTCACCGGATTGAACAATCGGCGATTGAGGCCTAGTTGTTACACCTGTTGCTGAGCTTGTAGTTGTTGTACTTGTAGTCGTTCTGCTCGTTTGAGTTTGCTGTGAAGGAATATTTGGCAAATTCCCGGCAATAATTATGCTGCCCGAAATAACCGGCACTGTTTCCTCAACCCGCTTGTCAGCAACTTCGCTTTTACTTTCGTCTTTTACCTGCGGAATATTTACTACCGCTTCGGATTTGGGAATTAAAACCTCCGCTGGTTTTTCTTCGGGCTGTTGCACAGCTTCCGACTGAATCCCGATACTTTCATTTTCTTCGATCTGCTGCTGCTGAATTTCATTCAATCCCGTTGCTCTGGAAAATGTATCTGTCCTTTCGGGCGTAATATATACAGGCTCTTGTTCAATAACAGCCGCCTGCTGCTGAATCACCGGCTGTTGGATTACCGGCTGTTGTACGATCGTTTGCGGTGAAGCTTGCTGCATCGGAATCATCTTCACCGGTTCTGATTCAACTTCAGCAATCTGTTTATCTTGCGTTATTCTCTCAGATTGTACCTCGGCAGATTGCGGACCAACCTGTATCACGCTTTTATCCGCTTCCGACGGCTTAATTAAGGGAACCTCGGTGTCTTTAGCAACTCTATTTCCCTTCAAAAAATTCACCGCTTTACTGACAGCTTTAGCAATTTCATCTGCAATATTTGCAATTCCATCAACAATCTTTTCAAAAAAGCCTTTTTCCGCTTCGGCTTTTTGAACAACCGCAGCAGAAGATTGAGTCCCTATGCCGGCAGGATACGCTGATCTAACAGGCGTAAAAGCCAGAAACGATACTATCAAAACGGATATCATAATTAATCTTGTAATTCTCATAAGCGGCACCTCCTAAAAGAACTATAGCAAAATATATGCCATCTTTTTTAAAGACAACTACTTGATTTTATTGGATAATTTGTGGATTTTTATTATCATTTTAAACAAAAAAAGGCGCGCTTGCCAAAAAAATGACGTTTACTGCCCTTTTCTGAATATTTCCCAGCTCTTTAGGTAATCCAATGCGGCCTTCTTTTGATAATCAATTTTGCCAAACGAGGCTACCAGTTTTTCAGGTTCGGCTGTTTCAACTCTTTCGCTAGGGACTTCCAAATGGCCTGGCAAATCCTGTTCCCTCAGCTCTTTCTTTCCGTTTTTCGCGGCCACTTCCTGATCTTCAACAATAATATCCGGCACAATTCCATACGCCTGAATCGACCGGCCCTTAGGAGTAAAATAGAGAGCAATCGTAAGTTTCAAAGCGCTGCCGTCGTCCATTTCAACGACGGTCTGCACGCTCCCCTTGCCGAAACTCTGCGTGCCAAGAACCATTGCTCGCGCATGATCCTGCAAAGCTCCGGCGACAATTTCGGAAGCCGAAGCAGTTCCGCCGTTCACAAGAACAACCATCGGATATTCTCCTTCAATGCCGTCGTCTTTAGCTTCTCTCTTGTCTATCTCTTTGCCGCGGCTTTCCGTCGATACAATCACGCCTTTCGCTAAAAATAGATCCGACACTTCCACGGCCTGTTCCAGCAATCCGCCGGGATTGTCCCTTAAATCCAAAAGCAGCCCTTTTAAAGCATTGGCCTTTTTGAACTTATCAATCTCTTTTCTTAAATCTTTGGACGTTCTCTCCTGAAAGCTCCTTATTTTTACGTAGCCGTATTCCTTATCAAGAATTTCGGAACGAACGCTTGGAACCTTTATCAACTGTCGTTCAACCGAGACGTCAAATGGTTTTTTGGGGTCGCCCCGGACTATTGTCAGAACAATTTTGCTTCCGACTTTTCCGCGCATTTTTAAAACCGATTCCGCAAGATTCAGATCTCTTGTGGAAACGCCGTCTATTTTTATGATTTTATCGCCTGTCTTGGCGTTTCTAATTAAACTGGAATCATCGATTTCTTCGACGTAATTTTTTTCTTCTTTGCTCAAAACTTTTGAAAAAATATGAAGTTCTTTATAGCCCTCTTCGGAAACAGCAAACGAATTAGAAGAAACCCCGAATGCCATCAAAAACAGACAAAAACCTCTAAAAAAAAGTCTTTTTCGGTGTGTCATCCCTGCAAAAGCACCATGCCCGCCGTGTAGTAGTGGCGGGGGGATCTCATGATATTCACTGGATCCCTCCGCCGTGGCGGACGGGGATGACTTTTTAGAATGTCTCAACATATGAACTCGCATTATTCCTTTTAGCACGTTTTTAAAAACCGTTCAACTATAACTCTATCCTTTTTACTGAGGGGATTTTTCCGCCCAAAAAGTCCGAAGCGATTTTTTCAAACCGGTTCGGCAGATCTGTAACATAAAGCTGATAAGCCGATGGTCCGGACTTTTTATTTAACAGCCTTTTTTCGGCCAGTTTCATTTTAAGCTCTTCGGCAACCGCTTCTGCCGAATCGATAAGGCCAACATTAGAGCCGACAACCTCCGCTATAACCGGTTTTAAAAGCGGATAATGCGTGCAGCCCAGAATCAGTGTATCAATATTCTCATGTTTAAAAGATTCAAGATATATTTTTGCAGTATTTTTAGCAATCTCGTTATTAAGCCATCCTTCCTCAACCAGCGGAACAAAAAGAGGACAGGCCTGGCTTACAACGCTGACGCCGGCATCATACTCTTTTAATAAACAGCCGTATGCATTGCTGCCGATTGTCGCCGAAGTGCCGATAACACCGATCCGCTTTGATTTAGTCGCGGAAAGAGCCTTTTTAGCTCCCGGTTCAATCACGCCTATCACGGGAATATTATTTTTTTCCCTCAAAATTGGAAGGCTATATGCCGAAGAAGTGTTGCAGGCGACTACAAGAGCCTTGATTTTTCTTTCTACAAGGAACTTAGCGCATTGAAGAGAATATTTTATGACGGTTTCGCTCGATTTTGTGCCATAAGGAACCCTTGCAGTATCGCCGAGGTAAATCAGAGACTCATCCGGCAAAGCACGCCTTATTGCGGCAAAGACAGTCAATCCGCCAACGCCAGAATCAAATATACCTATTGCACGCTCCATAAACTTAGGCCCCAACTAGCTATAAATACTGCAATAGTCAAAGTAAATTTTGCTCCCTTCAAGGTTTCTTGACATGCCGATAATTTTGTTGGATTATGCTCCCCCTAACAAGGAGATAAAACCAATGATGAGCATAATAGCACTCTTCGAAGCGGTGGCTTTGCCGCAGACGCCGGTGGAAACCTTTGATCTCGGCGGAAACCACAATATTTTATACCTTTTCTGGCAGGCGGACATAGTTGTCAAATTCGCCCTTCTTCTTCTTTTCATCTTCTCCATAATTTCATGGGCTATCATCATTATGAAGCACAGGCAGCTGAAAAGCTTCAAAAAAAGGACTCACCAGTTTCTTTATTCCTTCTGGCAGTCTAAAAATATCGAAACGCTGGTATCCAAAGGGGCTTTTAGAAAAAGCCCGGTATTCACTATCTTTAAAAGCGGCGTCACATCTTTAAAAGATCCCGAAAACTCAAAAAATATCGCTTTCGTAAGAAGAGATATCGCAAGAACCGCTGAAGAAGAAATCGAACAGCTGGAATATTACGTTCCGTTTCTAGCTACAACCGCAAGCGCAGCCCCTTTCATCGGCCTTTTCGGAACGGTCTGGGGAATTTTAAACGCTTTCTGGAAGCTCGGGCGCGGCGGCTCTTCTTCTATCGCCGTCATCGGCCCGCATATCGCAGAAGCTCTGATTGCAACGGCCATCGGCCTTGCGGCAGCCATTCCGGCCGTTATTTTTTATAACTTTTTTGTGAATAAAATACGGCTCCTCACGAGGGACATTACGCAGTTTTCCGAAGATCTCTCGCACAGGATCGAAAAGGAGTACTTTAAGTGAAATTTAATTCTACGCATAATAAAGAGCTGTCGGAAATCAACGTCATTCCTTTCTGCGATATACTGCTCGTGCTGCTGATTATTTTTATGATTACAGCGCCGCTTATGCAGCAGGGCCTGGATGTCAATCTGCCGCAGGCTGCGGCTCCATCGCTTTCTCGCGAAAAGACCGATATCGTTCTTACAATGCATAAAAACGGATCCATGTTTATCGGGGACGATCCGACGCCCGTCACAATGGGCTTTCTTGAAAAGAAACTGGGGGATGTCTACAAAGAAAAGGAAAAGAAAGATCTTTTTATCAAAGCCGATACCGATATCCTCTATGGAGAAGTCGTAAAAGTCATGTCATTGGCAAAGTCGGCTGGGGTTTTGCGGATAGGGATGGTAACCCAGCCTGAGAAAGAAAAAAGGTAGCATCTACTATAATGCACACTCGTCAGGACGTCCCAAATGTTTCACGTCCGCTTTTTTATTCGGCGGTTGCGCATATTCTTTTCATGCTGCGATGGCCGTTTGGCGACAGGCCTCTGCAGATGGTATGGATGGAGCTTCCGCGCGGAACAAGCGAAGAGATTGGAACCGGGCTCAAAGAATCGGAAGCGCTCCCCAAAAGCACGATTCAGGAACAGAAAGATCTTTTAAAACAGAAGGAAGCTGAAGAGCCGAAAGATGTAATGAAAGAAACGGTTAAACAGGCCAAACCCGTAAAGCAGGAAAAAAAGCTGACAAAAGAAGAAAAGAAGATGAAGGCCGCGCTCGCAAAAATAGATGTTAAGCTTAAGAAAAGGGTTGTGCAGCCCGAAGCGGCGCAGATTGGAGCGAGCGGCGAAGGCTATAAATACGGCACATCGGACAAGCCTCTGCGGGTTCCTATTGACGATCCCGAATATGTAAAGTATCAAGCAATGATCAGAGCCAGAATCATTCAGGAATGGATTATACCGATGAAATTATATGAGCTTCCCGAAGGGCAAAGGCCCAAGGCGCGCATTGTCGTTATAATAAACGAAAGCGGCGAGGTCGTTTCCACCGAATGGGAACAGCGCTCCGGCGATTCATCTTTCGATGCATCCTGCATCAGGGCGATTCAGAGGGCCTCCCCTTTTGACACGCCCGCGGAAAAATTGAAATGGGAGGCATACAACGAAGGATTTTTAATTGAATTCGACCCGAGGTTAAAACCATAAATGACAAAACAATATATGAAAAAATTTCTATTTCTTATCTCTTGCTTGCTCCTTTTTGCTTCATCTGCGTCTGCGCGCATTTATATTCCGGTGGACCAGCCGTCGGACAAGCGCTTTCCGATAGCAATTACGCACTCTGTGATTTATGACGGCTATAGGGGATTATACAGCGAATCCGAAAAAATTCATTCGGTCATAGAAAATGACCTCCTCCTATCGGGTTATTTTGACATCATAACGGAATCGGCTTTTCTGGATCAGGGAACCGATATCACCGCAGAGACGATAAATTTTTCGCAGTGGACCGCTATTGAAGCCGGCGCGCTGGTAAAAGGCTTGATAAAAAAAGAAGGCGGCAAATATGTAATCCAGCTGAAACTTTTCGACCCCTACTCAGCGCAAATGCTGGTGGGCAAGCAATATACCGCCGACGAAAAGGATATAAGGTCCGTCGCTCACAGATTTTCCGATGAAATAATGGAAGCTTTGACCGGTACGCGGGGAATTTTTAACACAAAAATCGCCTATTCTTCCGCGGAAAGAAAAGGGAAATCAATTTACGTTATGGACGTTGACGGAGAAAATAATCGAAAAATCACCGGCGACTCGTCGATTAATTTAGGTCCGGCATGGTCGCCCGACGGCAGCCAGTTGGCATACGCTTCTTTTAAAAGCGGAAATCCCGAAATTTTTGCCAGCGATGTAAAAACCGGCTCCTCAAAACAAATTACAAAAAATAAGAACACAAATATTACGCCCGCATGGTACGTTGATAATAAAACTCTCTACTTCAGTTCTTCGCTGGGAGATTCTACCGAAATCCTCGCTACAAATCACTCTTCCGGAAAGGTGAGGCAGATTACAAATTACGGCGGAATCAATATCGCGCCGCGTTTTTCAAAGGACGGAAGCACGATGGTCTATTCATCAACGCGCGCAGGCCGCCTACATGTATATACGGAGCCGGTCGCCGGCGGCGAAGCCAGAAGGCTCACCTTTGTGGGAGTTCATAACGATTCGCCCGATATTTCGCCTGATGGAACTAAAATCGTTTTTTGCGGCCAGGATTCGAGCGCATTCGATATTTTCATTATGAATATCGATGGTACCAATATCCAGCGCCTGACTATCGATTCCGGATCAAACGAACACCCGAGATGGTCGCCTGACGGCAGATTTATAGTATTCAGCTCCACACGGTCCGGCGGCCCCGCAGTATATATGATGCGCGCCGACGGCTCAAATCAGGTCAAAATTTCCAAAGGAAACGGCACCCTTCCCGACTGGGGGCCGAGAGCGGATTAGTACCGATAAACCTGCCCTAACCAAATTTTTATAGATTTTTAAGCACAATTGTGATTAATGTGTAGTTGAAATGAAGAAAACTCTGCAGGTCATCAATGCGCTGGAAAGAGATGGCATCATTCAAGGCTACGCCATGGGCGGCGCCACGGCCCTTCTATTTTATACTGAACCCGCACTTACGTTTGACGTGGACATTTTTGTATTCCTTCCTTCTGCAAAAAAAACATCCGCATTGCTCGACATTGCCCCACTTTACAAACACCTTGAATCCAAAGGATATCGTGCCGAAAAAGAACATGTGATGATCGAGGGCATCCCGGTTCAGTTCCTGCCTGTGTATAACTCCCTGATAGAAGAGGCTGTAAAATACGCTTGACACAAATAGGCCAAAGGATCGCGAGCGCATTTGGAAACTTCTGGATGAGGCCTTATTCGATCAAGGCAAGCTGGAATCGATCTTGGAGCGTCATTCTCTTAAAAAGAAATGGAAACAATATTTTGAACGCAATAAATAAAAGACATATTGAACGTCTCTTCTCGGCTAAAAGGCAAAGACGCATGGATTTGGCAGGGCTATCCATCGAAGAAAAAGTGAAGATACTTGTGCATCTTCAACAAATTGCAAGTTTGATTCTGAAGGCTCGCGGCCTAAAAAGAGAGCCTTGGAAAGTTTCATAATCACTTTATCTCGGACGTTTTTCCGTCGATAATGCTGGCATCCGGAGAAATTTGAGCTGCAGGCTTCGCATTGAAATCAGGCTGAAATTTTTGGACAATCTTCAATCTGAAACGCTGGCTCTTATAGCTGTCTCTATAAGCTTCCGTCAGGCGGATAGCAATCGATTCTATTATTTCAAACGACTGCTTGAATAAAAACAGCGCCTCTTCCGGCTGCCCAATTTGTTCAAGATAGTATCCCGCAGCTGCGCATGCTTCCCACTTAAGCTCCGGATATTCGCTGCAATCATCGATAAGTTTTCTGAACTCCTCTTTTGCAGCGGCCTCAGATGCGCTCCCCAGTTTTAACTTCAGCATTCTCTTTCTCAGTTCAAACTCTTTCAATTTTAGATCGGCAATTTTATCGATAATCTCTCCTGCCTCTTTTAATCCGCCATATTCTATGTGAAGTTCTGCTTTGCTTAACCGCACCCATGCTAAAAGATCTTCAATCTTCAGCTCTGTCACAATTTTCAAAGCTTTTTCTATTTCTTTATTAGCATCGTCTTTTTTATCCAGATCTTTCCATATATAAGACATCGTGAGATGACACCATCCGACCATCGTCATGTTATTCAGCGCAACAAATCTGTCTTTAGCCATTCCTATATGCTTTTTGGCAAGATCCAGCACGCCGACGGCTTCATAAAGAATGCCGATCGTAAGATGATTCTGGGCGATTTCATCTATAGACCCGATGCTGGCTTCCACTTCCAGCCCTTTAAGGGCATAATCCAGAGCCTTTGTAAAATCAGCCACCTGCTGATGGCAGCGCACAAGATTTCCAAGAACAACCAGAATATTATATAAATCCCCCATCTCCAGCGCCAGTTTATAGCTTTGTTCGAATTCCGGTATCGCATCGCAAACGCGGTTATGAGTCATATTAATATAACCGCAATCGGCGTGGCAGAGAGCCAGCGCGCCTTTATTCTTTTTGGCGGAGAGAAAGCGCTTTCTGCCGTCATAGAACCTTATCGCCTGCTCGTAATTTCCCTTTGCGCTTAAGATCAACCCCAGATTATTATTAAGAAGCAGGCATTCCGTCGCATCGGCAATCGCCTCGGTAAAATATTTTTCCGAATTTTCCAGGTCTCCCGTATAAAAACTCACGTTGCCAAGACTGTTTTTGAATCTGACGATATCCGTGATTGCGGTTTCATCGGTCATTTTTTTGAGGCCTTCTTCATACCAGCTTTTGGCATGGGCAAAATCGCGCATTTTTGAATAGGCCATTCCGAGGATGCGGTAATTTTCAAGGGTTTCATCTCCATTTTTTAACAAGCCTTCCAGCTTGGCAATAGCCTCTTTATATCTTCCCATCATGATATCGGCCCGAGAGATTGCTCTTATAAGATTCTTCCTTTTCTCCTCATTTACCGCAAATTTTAAAGCCTGATTAAAATATTTGGACGCTTCCGAAAGATTAAACTGCTCTTCGAATTGTTTTGCAGCCGTTTCCGAAAAAACAAGCGCTTTATCCGGATTTTCAGCATCGCTGAAATGGTCGGCAATCTCTGCAATGGCGGCGCTATCCGCTTTTTCAAGCCAATTCCCGAGTTTTATAGAAAGATCGGCAAATGTTTTTTTGTCGAGATTCGATTTTACCGTCTGGCCGATCGCCTTATTGGAAAGATTTACCACCATCGAAGGATATGCGATATTCGCAAAGCCCATTGTCACAAGTTTTTGGATCTGTTCCAGCGTCTTGCAACAGATAAAAACTCCACGCATTTAACCGCCGGCTGAGGCAGCAGTTTTATCCTGTCAAGATAGCTCTGCGCCAGATTATCAGGAGGCTTGGCAGATTTCCCAAACGCTAAAATATGCTGGCAATAAGCTTCCAATAACCCGGGAACTCCTCCGGAGAATGAAACGGCTTGCGGCACTATGTCTTTGAACTGCGCCGCGCCGATTTTTTCCATATAATCCTTGACCTCGTCGTCTTTCAGCGTTCCAAGATCTTTTTTGGGTATTTTCGTCTGGTCGAACCACCGGACGGCAACATCGTCCAGTTCCGATTTCGGCCTGGATGCGATAAGAATTACAAGCGGCAGGCTGCCGTCGGCTCTATTGACTCTGATTCTTTCTTCAAATAATTTCAAAAAATCAATAAAGGCCGAGCCTCCGGCCTGCACATCGTCGGCTACAACAACCAGCCCTCCGGTTTTAAACTTAGCAATGACTGAATTTATCCACTGAATATGAAAAAGTTTCTTTTCGTTTGCTTCGCCTGATTTTGCCTCCCTTGGCTTCTCAATTTCCCTGAATTTATCCATAAACTCCGCGACATTATCCTTGCCTTCAACGCAGGCGATTTCGCGAAACGGAATCTCTTCAAGTTCCGCCCTATACTTTATTTCCCTCATCAGGCGGCTTTTGCCTATTCCCTGAGGCCCTGTAAAAATATATCCGTATTGCTTCGGAGATTTTTGGGATTTAAGCGATGCAAACAAAGAGTTCACCTCTTCCAGAAGATCGCTTCTTCCGACAAGCGGCCCTTCTCTGAATTGAAGGCCCACAATCTTTTCGGTGATTTTTTTATATTTCCCCTCAGTGCGGAAATTAATGAATTCTATCGCTTTTGCGCAGGATTCTATTCTGTCGGGCGGATAGGTTTCTATCATCCGCGATATAAGATGCCTCGTGTAATCCGGAAGGCTTTCGGAATAACAGACCGGGGAATGTTCCCTGTGCCACTTAATGATCTCATTAACTTCAGATGACACGCACGGGTACGCTCTGTGCAGCAGCCTGTAATAAACAATCCCCGCGGCATAGATATCTATTTTATGATTTATTTCCTTCCCTCCAACAAGAAGCTCGGGCGCCAGATAATGCGGAGTTCCCACAACAAGCCCGGTTGATGCAAGCTTTCTGGTGGCAAAACCGAAATCGACAAGTTTCACTACCGGCGTTTTCTTTAGCTGAGTAACAAGGGCATTTCCGCATTTGATATCGCAGTGGACAATGCCGCATCTGTGGACATAATCGAGCGCCAAAAGCAGCTGGACAAAAAGATCCTCCTTTAAATTAAAATCCGCGGCACTCGTGTAATTATATATATCGGCGCCGTTGATATATTCCGTTGTGAAGAAATATTTGCCAAGCTTCGGCGCATATTCAAAATCGTAAACTTCCGCTATATTCGGATGTCGCAGCCTGCTTAAAACCTCGAACTCATTCTTAAGAATCTGAATGTACCTCTCTTTAAATGTCGCATCGACATCTTCGCCGAGGATTTTAAGCGCAACGTCTCTTTTGCCGTCGTTGGCGAGATAGACAATCGATGTCCCGCCCGCTCCAAGCGTCTTAATTACTTTATAGGATTTGCTTTGAGCCTCTATGATTTGGGGCTGTTCCGGACACATAGGTAGCGGATATTACACTAGACCGCCCAAAATCTACAAGAATAAAATGGCGCCTGTGGCAGCCAAAAGCGGCGCTTGGTTATAATGAACCAAGAGTAAATCTTCCCAAAAGGACTGAGCCCGATTGATAAAGATCGTTCTCGCCTTCATATGGACTTGCCGGCAAATAAACGCGCCCGGCACGGTCCACTTCAAGCCCTTCAATGTTCGGGAGAGCCAGTATATCTATCGGAACCGCATCAGCACAAATAAGTTCGCTGTCGCACATCCTGTAATAACCCTGGTATGTATTAACAATTAGGCCGTAGAAAAAATGGTAGTGATTGGCGGCGCTCACAAACGGTTTTACAAGATGCGGCGTTTCGCCAAGATCCGCATCGTTTACCTGGCCCCTTGTAATATCTCCAGTCGATGTATCAACGATTGCAACGACGGCGTTATAAACATTGTCATAAGAATAGGTGGCAACCAGCCTGCCGCTGTTATCGGCTGCAATAAACGGATATAGAGCATTGCCGGTGCCGGCTTCTGCTGATGTAAGCTGATAGGTATTTGTAAGGGTGTAGCCATCCGAATATGAAAGGGCTTTTATAACGACATCATTGTAAATATTTCCCGCGCTGTAGCTGTTATCGGTATATATCGCATATATATTGCTTCCATAAGCCGCAAGATTCACCTCGTCATCATAATTTGACGATGCGCCGGCTATTGTATAATCGCTTCCGCATGTTGCGGTGCTGCCGCTAACCGTGCATGGCACAATATGTTTGCTGGCAGCGGCATTGTAAGCAATATGAACCGCGTCCGAATTGATCAAAATAGCCACTCTGTCATTCATAGCGGTATTTTCCACAACTGTTGCTCCGGAGCTCCACGTATCGCCATTGTCGCGGCTTAACTTTAGCACCAGATTCTTCTGTGCCGTAGCGGCGCTGTTCTTATATTTTTCAACTATTGCAATCAACCCATTTCCGGCGGAATCCTCTCCGGCTTTTATCTGGCAGCGTTCCGCCAAACCATAAGTGGCGTTAGTGACTGGAACGGTAACAGATCCGAGGTCGGCTATTGTAACCGGATCTGTCCATGTGGCGCCGTTATCGGCGCTTCTGGAATAAACCATTTTATTGGTATTATAATTTGCGGTGCTCTGATTTGTTCCGCTTTTCGCAAGAGTCAGCCAGCAGGCATGAACATATCCGCCATATGCCGACACGGTCGGGACTATTGCATTCTCCTGCAGCGTTGCGCTTGTTATCGCAAGCCCGCTCCCTTCCAACACCGTATCGCTTGTATCATAATAAGCTGTTAAAGAAGTGCTGTCGGAATCGGCTTTGGCAATATTTTTTCCAATGGGTGAAATTGATGCGCTCGCCACTTGAACCGGAATTGCCGAGTCATCATAGAGAAAGCTTACCGAACATTGTGACGTCGCGTTGGGCCAAGAATCCGGCCCTGTTAAGGTGATGGTCTCCCCGTCAACGGACGCCGTCCCGCAAACCCCGGTTGTATCTTCTTCGCCTGTAGATGAATCGGTAAAGACAACTTCTCCGCTTGTAAAATCGGCATCGGATGTTGCAGTTATGCTCTTAGCAAGCGGAATCACTACGCCGCCGCCATACTCATTCTCATTTGCAAAGGATATTTCGGTCGGAACCTGCACAGGAGATGTAGGCGCGGACGAACCGCCGCCGCAATTTGTCAGCAAAGATAACATGCCAAATATTATAAATGTCCTATAAATATTCATGTGGCATTCCTCCGAATGAAGAATATAGCAACAAATATGCCAATACTATTAATTATAACCGGTTGATATTACACAATAATAATGAAGCAACACTTCTCATTGTGGTAAATAATTGACGGTCAGTCAATATGTTGACGAGAAACTACCTAAAAGATTGGCATGTCAAAGCATGCTGCTCTATAAAATCAGCAAAACATTTTACATGTTTAGCATCGGAAATTGTAATCTCTTTTTGAAGCCATAAATCATCCGGCTCGTAATTAACTTTTAAAATATAATTTCCTGATTTTAATTTTACATTTCTCACCGGCGTCTCTTTTTTTTCTAATGCTTCCGGTATATAGACATACGCCCATGGACGCGCCTGGACGCTGATTGTTCCGAAAGAATCCAGCGGCTTATCCTTGTCTTCAACAATGTTCTTGCTGTTATTAAGGCTTGAACCGGAAGAAAATAACAAAGCTGAGATAATAGTGAAACTTGCAAAAGAGATTATTCTGCCGCTTTTTTTCTCCGCTTCTTTTTTGCCCCCCTCCCATAAATAATCAATTTGCGTATTTTTCTTATGTTTTAATTCATTGGCGTCTTTTTTATATTCACTGTTAAATAAATCTTTTATATATTGTGAAAGTTCCATCGAGTCGGCGGCAAGTCCGCTTTTTACGATATATTGTTTAAGTTCATCTAAAAAATCCGCAGCGGAGCAATATCTATCCGTTGATTCCTTTCGGAGGGCGTGCGAAATAATTTGACTCAATTCCTCCGGCATAGACATTTGCCACCCTTCGGGCAGCTCGGATTTTTTCACCTGTTCTATTGCCAAAAAATCGTTTGGCGCGTCAAAGAGGCGCTTGCCCGTAACAAGCTCATAAAAAATTACGCCTATCGCATAGATATCCGTTCTGATATCCACCGGCTTTCCTCCCGCCTGCTCCGGCGACATATAGGAATATTTTCCTTTGACCTCCGTTACCACCGTTTCAAATTGCCTGTGGCCTCCTTTTGCAATTCCAAAGTCGGCAACTTTCACTTCTCCGTTATATGAAATCAGAATGTTTGGCGGGCTGACATCGCGATGTATAATGCCGAGGTTATGGGCAAAATCTATGGCTTGCAGGATTTCACCGATAACAAAACACGAAAACTTTAATGGAATAAGCTGCGATTCCAAAACGACCCTTTTAAACAGCTTCCTTAAATCGGCCCCGTCAACATATTCCATGGAAATATAATACGAGTCTTTGTCCTTCCCAAGCTCATATACTTGAACGATATTTTTATGCTGGAGCTTTACGAGCGCTTTTGCCTCATCGCAGAGCATTGTGACGAAATCTTTTGACGACGAAAGCGCCGGCAGGATTTTTTTAACCGCGACTTTTTTTACGAATCCGCCTTCTCCAAAATATTTGGCGCGATAGACTTCCGCCATGCCGCCGGCGGCGATTTTTGAAGTAAGCAGATATCTCCCAAACCGATAGGGAAGATTCATGGTGATTTAACTGTTTGCGATTCTTTTTTCTTCTCTTCCTCTTCTTTTATCGCCATTATTTTTGAAAACCTTTTGTCAAATTCAAGGCGCTGGATGCTTGAAATCGGTATCCAGCTCCAGATATCGTCCTTCGTCACAAATTCGAATATCCCAAGCTCTTTATTGAGATTATGGCTTGCAATCTCAATCGTTTCTTCTTTGCCGGTTACATATTTCACGACAATCGCATAATTGTCCGGCAGCTCGCTGAACATTTTTTGGATAAAAGGCAGGACATCGGCTTTGCACGCTAGAGGCCAAATTAGACAGATTAATAATATTAGTTTTTTCATTTTATTTCACCCTCATGATGTAGCGAACGCGAATGCTTCTCGGCTGTATCGATTGCGCCGAAGAAAAAGCGTAAGCGTTGGTGATTGTGTGAGTGTGGTTGACCGTATGCGCATGATCTCCGGTTGAATTTGTGCCGGGTGAAGATAGGGTCTCGTCTTTTGAAGTGTTTGCAGTTGTCTCTTTTACCGTATGAGTATGCAAACCGCCTTTGCTAATATCATGGTCGTGATGGCCCTGCAAAGCATATGTATCAACACCCAAATACGGGCCATTTTTCTGCCATCCCTTTGTATCATCATAAGTTTCGTATGGAGATGATTTATGTGTGGCCATCGCAGACATGCCATTAGTCTTCCCGTCATGCGCATGCTCACCATCCTCCATCAATGTATGATTATGGCTGTTGACTGTGTGGCTATGCGAGTGAGAATGCGGATCAACCATATGACTATGCGAGCCGGTTATGGATGTTGTCGGCGCATCAGTTGAAAGCGCATTGGCATGGTTATGTTTCAAGTCAATTACATGGCCTGCATTTCCAACCGCATCGGTCTCCCATGCTGCCGTTCCAAGGTTGCCGCCACCATCTCCTCCAAAGCCGACTAAATATCTTCCTGACATATCGGGCAGCATTTTAACGCCTAAATTGCCGCCAAAATCATAATTCGTCCCGTCGCAGTATTTCCATCTGGAAGCATCAAATACCAGCGCACCGTCAAAATCATAAAACGGGATGATCGATCCGATCGGCGGCAGAGCCCCGTCAAACTCTCCCGAAACGGCTCCGTTAATTACCGGATTGATCAATATAGACAACATTTCCGACAATGCCGTGCGCGGACGTTGCCATAGCATGAGCGCCAAGCTGATTTTTTATCTCATTATCTTCTGATTGTCTTGTCGATGCTTCGGCGCCAACTTGCACGCTAATCTGATTTTTAATACCATCATCATCTAATTTCCTTGCTGCCGCTTCAGCGCCAATTTGCGCTCCGTAATCCTCTTTAATCCACTCCGATTCCTGCTGCCTTTTTTTAACGGCTATATCAAAATCTTTTAGAACACCCTGCACTGTTTGAGAGCCTGAATAAATAAAATCGGATGTCACGCCGACTTTGCCGGCTCCGGAAGTGCTTTGAATGCTGTTTGTATATACAGTATCGCTTGGAAGCAGCGCTTTTGGAACGCCATCCGGAAATATGGCGCTTGCCAGCTCCTGATTAAGATGTTCCTTTGTAATTATGCCTTTGCCGAGCATGGCGCCTGTAATCGATCCATCCGGCAGCCTTAAAGCTGTATCGGCCCAAATCGCATACGGAGAGGAGACTATCTCCATAGGATCGTATATTTGCTCGCCGTCTATTTCTATTTGGAAAAAAAGCGTATCGCCCGGTTCAATGGATGCAGCGGGAATTCCCGCGGAGGGAGCGCCGGTTGATGGATTTATCCCGTTTCCGACTATTGCGCTTATTTCGCCCTTAATGATTTCCACGTCCTGCGTCTCCTCAAAAATAGTACCTCCTGCCGAATTTACTATTTTAAACCGTATATTTTTCGTTCCGTCAGGCAGCAGATTGCCTCCATCGTCGGTTAAAGAGCCTGAATAATTAAAATACGGCGGAATCTGCGGCGGCTCTCCGGCAAAACTCATGCTAGAAAAAATTGCGCACATAGTAAAAATTATTATTTTTTTCATCATAAAACCTCCGAATTATCTCACGATAAATTCAACTCTTCTGTTTTCGCGAAGATCCTTTATTTCATGGCCCAAATTCAACGGCCTTTCGGAGCCATAGCTTACAATCATAATAATTCGTTCTTCGGGAATGCCATGCTCTATCATATAAGATTCGACAGCCCTTGCCCTTTTATCGCCAAGCTCCATATTATATTCGCTTTGACCGACTTCATCGCAGTGACCTTCAAGAATTATGTACGCGGCTGAATTTTCATTCATCCAATCGATGTTATACTTTATGCTTTTGGAAGATTCCGGCGTCAGAAAATCCGAATCGAACGGAAAAAAGACGCGAGGCAGAAGCCCCCTCTCTAAGGAGGGATTTGGGGACACCCGAGAGGGGGCTCTTGTAGATGCATGTCCGGCGCATGCATTGCATAAGAAGGCTAAGGCAAGAATTAAAAATTGAATCCTCATTTTTCGATTGCTCCCATATCAAATCCGCTGCCCGACGGCCTTGGATTTCCATAAAAATCCGCTGCGATATTTCCATATATGGAATCATTAAGATTTTTGCCTGTGTCAACGGCCTCTTCCGCCAGCGGACTATAATCTTCGTTCAGCAGACCGGCAATACTTAAGCCGGAGAACGAACTGTTATTCTTTACGATAGCTCCTTCAAGATAAAGTTCCTTCGATTCAATAAAATCGGATGTCCATATAAAATTTCCGTCGCAATCCGCCAGCACAGCATTCATGCCCGTGTTTGGAAAGGTCGTCAGGATATTATTTTCGATTTTTGAATTCGACGGCGAATCTCCGATGCAGATCAATGCGGTCTGATCGTCGGCATCTGCCGTATATACAATATTATTGATTAATGTAAACGAGCCTCCCGAAAATTCTATGCCATAAGCGGTCTTTGGATTTACCGAATCCGAAGACCCGTCAATCGTATTATTTAATATCAAGGCATCGGAATCCATCAACCTTAAGGCCCTGCTGTGTTTACCGGAGCCTGCTACAAGAATATTATTTGAAAGAACGGCGTCAGATTCAACTATTGCCGCGGCCGTGCCCGCAACCGCGTCTTCATCCCCGGAAGCATCGATAAAATTTGACGATAAATCAGCAATCGTTCCGCCTCCGATTAATACGCCGCAAGGCCTCATGCTAAGAGGGCTTCCGCTGATTTCATTATTCGAAAGCATTATATTTCCGCCATTGGAATATACCGTTGCCTGATTGCATCCATAATCATCGGTATCGGGCAGCTCTCCGCCTGCGCCCTCATCTGCAGCATTATTATAAATATAAAATCCGTCCAGCTTGACAGTTCCGGTTGAAGCTTGGACATTTATTGTTATCGGGCTAAGGCTGTTAACAAGCGCCGTTTTAAACAGCTTGCTTTCCGAATGGGTTTTGCGATCGCCGTAGCCATCCGCAAAGCCGCCGTAAATATCAATGCCGGATGCGAATATTATTCCGTCGGCATTATATGTGCCGGCCGAAACATAAACGTCGTTTCCATTTTTAAGGGCGATTTTCATCCCTTTTTGCAGCGTAAGCGCCGGCTCATAAAACGTCCCCGGATTCACATCTGAACCGAAAGTTCCGACATATGTTACATTTGCACCGTCACCGTCCAAGTCGCCGTCACAGGCATCGCCGTTTGAATCGGGCTCAACGTTTTTTCCTTCAGGGGTCTTTATTCCCTTTTCATAATATTCAAAATCAGAATTTTTTTGATCGAGATTTGCCGCCAATGGGCAATTATCGGCATCGTCCGGCACTCCGTCTTTATCTGCATCTAATGTTATTGTTGCGGTTTCTGCAGGTTTTGCTTCGTTTGTTGAAGGATTTCCATCGGATGCTGTATTAGTTACCGGCTCTTCTTCCTGCGTTATCAAAAGTTCCGCTGAATCGGCGTTTTCAATAACGGCTGCATTATTTTCGGTTTCACCGGAATCTTCTTCATTAACCGAATCGCCGCCCCCTCCGCCGCACGATGAAAACGCTACTGCCAAAATCACAAAATATATTATTAGTTTCATAATCCCTCTCGTTTATTTCCGAAGCAAAGTTTTGCCGATACGACCGACTTTTATTGAGCTGCCGCTATATAACGGCGCTGAAATTAATTTTGTCCCGTCCGTCAATCTTATTGCAACTGCCGCCGTTCGGCCTGTATTGACATTTTTGACCGTAAAATTATGCCCGCCGGGCGGAAGAAGCGCTGGCTTAATATCGGCAAAACCGCTGCTTATATCGGGGAAAATTTCAGCCGAATTAAGATCGGCGTCCGCCAATGGAAGGATCATGCCGTTAAATTCATCCTCAACCTCTATCTGCTCGGCTGGATCGGAAAAGATCCTCACCTTAAACTGGGTGTTTGGAATTATGTTTCCATCGTTCAAATTGGCGAAGACGGGAACAGACTCCATTTTCACTTCTGTTTCTGCCGCTTCTCCTGCCGTTATTTCCAGCCCTTCTGCTTCGCCTTCGCGGATTTTTATATTATTCTGATTAATGGCTTCCACTTTCAATGCTCTATTGTCTCCTATAGGAACACCTTCAATAATTCCGGATTCTTCGGCGCCATCGAACGTTTTAACTATCGGCTCGGAAAAATCGCTGCCGCTGATCGTCACTTTATATTGAACAATCTTTCCGTGAGAAATATTCGGATTAAAAGATTGAGAGCCGATAATAATCGCCTTAACGGCCCCGGTTTCTGCTCCGGAGCTCTGCCAATCGGAAAAATCCGCGCCGCATGATGCAAACAAAACAAATAAACATGCGATTCCAGCTTGATATCTATTTAAATTGAACATGAACGCTCCCTGTGGATGAGTTATTTTCCGCGCCTCCCGAACCCGCCGAAGCCAAAGCGCCTATCGTTGCCGCCAGCACACCCGAGGCTGCCATCAATAAAAACGGTTTTTTGGAAAATCCGGCACTCCGTTTTCCGAGAATAATCGGATCACCTGTTCCCTTTGCATCTAAATGTTTTTCGGCATTATCCAAGATATTGATTCCTGCCTGTTTCGCTATAATCGCCGCGGTTTCGGCCAGATTGTTTACATAGGCTTTTTCATCCGCAGAATGATTGACAATTACCGGATGATGCGAAGCCCGAAATTCCCGGTCAACCATCCGCACAGTTATTACTCCGCTGCCGTTTTTCTTTTCATCGGCGTCGATCAATACAACTTTATCGACTTTCAGCAGATCAGCCGCCCTTACGCCTTCAACCGTTTGTGTGTAGGCATCATCGGAAAGAGCCGCAGCCTCTTTTGCTTGGGAATATGCCCATTGAAGTTTAAAATTCAGTTTTGATGTTTCATGACCTCTAATTATTATCTCTTTTTCAACGCTTTTGTAGTTATTGGCTCTTACCGAAACATTATAAATTCCTTCGGGCAAATCTGGCATAGTAGCCGGTGTAACGCCCTTTTGAATTCCGTTAACAAACACTTTTGCAACTTTCGGGTCTGAAGAAATTTCAACCGAGCCAAGCGGATGGTTCAGAATTTTATTCTTTGCTGCGTTAAAAACATTAAGAACAGATGGCGAAAACGTTTTCCGGCTTAGTTCATATTGCGGATCTATTCTAAGCGCTTTGGCAAAATAATCTTCAGCCAATGCGCCGGCATCTTTTTCGGCGGCCATAATGACACCGCCGGTAATGTACGCGTCGCGAAGAACTCTTCCACCATCGGAAATAAGCTGTGGCTCTGACTCCAACAATTCGACTGCCTTTTTAATTTGCTCGTTTGCCCGTTCATACTCAAAATCGTAATAACTCTGTCTTGCCTTGGCGATTGAAATTTCCGCTTCTCTCACTTTATCATTTTCAGGATCGCGCTTATGATAGTTCAAGACGGCTTCCACTTTTTCCTGTGAAACAACATTTAACCCTTCTAATGAAAGCGCTTTATTGAACGGGTGAGTCAAGCTTTCGGATTCATCATCTGATAGATTGTCTTTGATAGGAACTATGGCAACTGAAATGGCCGTCGCAGAAACAGCCGGCGAGCTTACAATAAGCAACGCCAAAGCCATAAGCCTGTAATATTTGAAACGTTGGTTCATCTTCACAGGCGCAATATATGAAGCAAGAAGTATGCCAAACGAACCTTATCTTATGTAGAAGACCAATTCATTTGTGATTTCGCTTATGTCCTATAATAATCTATGGACTAGGAAGATGCATGCCGTACGGATATTGGAACGCTTAAGTGTGATTTTTTCCGGAATTTTATACGAAAAGAAGCTTAATACACAATCAGGCCCTTCTTTTTCAGGGTCTCGAGGCACATGCAGAACTCTTCATGAGGGTTTTTGGAAGAATCTTTAATCTCGTGAATTACTTCATCCGCGATTTCGTCTCTGGTTAACTTGCCATCGCAAAGATTATAAATCAGAACTTCCGTCGGCGTAAGTACTTTGCTAAAATGGTTCGTTTTCATATCGACTTTATTAATTTTGGTAACATTTAAATTCATCATGGAAAAACACGAGCAAAATTAGTGCCAACTCAACCAGCCTGCTAATACATTTCATAACTATTTGAAGTATAAATAATTTTAATGCCTGCACTGAATTAATGATTTGGCCAAGTGCCATAACTGGAACATTCTACTGTCCAAAAGTTCGAAAGATGGAACACTTTATGTGCCATGCGCCCGAACTAAGTGTCGGACACTTATCGGCGATTTTCGTCAATAAGTGTCCGACACTTAATTGCTAGAAGGTCCATTTATGCAACACTTGCATAAAAAATACTATTCTGATAAAGAACGGGATTATGAGCACAAAACGGGTCTTAATAATGGGAGCGGCGGGCAGGGATTTTCATAATTTTAACGTATTTTTCCGTGATAATCCTGAATACGAGGTAGTCACGTTCACGGCGACCCAAATACCAAACATTGAAGGGCGCCGCTATCCGGCGGAACTTTCGGGTCCGAGATACCCAAAAGGAATTCCTATACATTCCGAAAAAAACTTGGCCGATTTGATCGAAAATGAGCATATCGATCAGGTATTTTTTTCCTATTCGGACGTCAGCCATGAGTACCTAATGCAAAAAGCTTCGATCGTTTTAGCCGCAGGAGCAGATTTCAGGCTTCTTTCGCCGGCACACACGGAGATAAAATCGCTTAAACCCGTTATTGCGGTTTGCGCCGTCCGCACCGGATGCGGAAAGAGCCAGACATCGCGCAAAGTCGTCGATATTTTAAAGAAAAAAGGCCGGCGCGTCGTGGCTGTAAGGCATCCCATGCCTTATGGCGACCTGACACAGCAGATATCGCAGCGATTTGCGAGCTATGAGGACCTGGATATCCACAAATGCACAATAGAAGAACGCGAGGAGTATGAGCCATACATCGACAGCGGCTTTGTCGTTTATGCGGGCATTGATTATGAAAAAATCCTGCGGCAGGCGGAGAGCGAGGCGGATGTCATTATATGGGACGGCGGCAACAATGACCTCCCGTTTTTTAAGCCGTCCTTGCATATAACCGTTTTGGATCCATTGCGCGCAGGCCATGAGCGCCGCTATTATCCCGGCGAAGTTAATTTTATAGATGCGGACGTTCTTGTCATTAATAAATACGAGCAGGCGAATAAAGAGCAGATCGATAAACTTCTTGCAAATATCTGCGAATGCAATCCCGGCGCGCTCGTAATTAACGGCGCTTCAAAGATAACGGTTGACGATCCAAAAGTCGTGCGCGGCAAAAAAGTCCTCGTAATCGAAGACGGCCCGACGATTACTCACGGCGAAATGGGTTTCGGCGCAGGAAAGGTCGCGGCATGCGAATTTGGCGCGGCGGATGTTATTGATCCAAGGCCTTACGCTGTCGGCTCGATAAAAAAAGCCTATCAGCAGTATCCGCATATGCAGGCGGTATTGCCGGCGCTTGGTTATTATAAGGATCAGCTGAAAGATCTGGAAGAAACCATCCGCGCAACCCCATGCGATCTTATTTTAATCGCAAGCCCGATAGATATCCGCCGTGTCATCAAGCTTGATAAGCCTGCAATGCGCGTAAAATATTATCTGGAAGAAATCGGAAAACCGACATTAACCGATGTGCTGGAGAAATTTTAACCTTATAAGTGTCCGGCACTCATCAAACTCCTCAGCAGATTCAAGTTTTTCTTGTCC
>JACPAJ010000091.1 GCA_016180865.1 Deltaproteobacteria bacterium | reverse complement strand
TTCTGATGGCGCCGTTTATGATTTTATATGATTGGGTGTGATTATCGGCATAGGTTACTGTTACCATTATATCGTTGCCGACATTTTTGCCTTTAATCTCGACCATGTCTTTTGCAGGATCACCGTTCGATTCCATGACAAACCATAAATTTGTCGGAACTGCTTTGCCGGTTGCAGGGTCTATCTGCGTGCTGTTATTTGGAACGGTGATTGAACCGTCGGCTGAAATTTCAGGTGCGACAAGCTCTCCCGAAGCATTATATAAAAACCAGCCGCTTCCAACATCTTCTAAATTGAAATACATCGGATTTTGCGACGATGCGCTTTCCGGAAGAACAGGGCCAAGCCATTCACTGCTCTTTAAGAAATGATCAAGTGCTGCATAATCCGCCATCAAAAGAGCTTTTGATTTTTCAAGTTCCGCTTTTTCGCCGACTACAAAATACTGGTCGTATTTTTCAGCCTCTTCGATCTGGTGCAGAGCGGCTTCTATCTTCTTTTTCATTTCCAGAGCTTCGGCTGTCGTGGGCGCAGTCTTAATCATTTATAATCCGCCTAAAGTGCTTTTAATGTCTTTTTTTTGTTCTTCTGCATCACTTGCTTCTTCGCCCTCATCCATTCCTTCATTTTTAAATCCGAACATATTTGAAATTTCGGCGAAGAAGCCTTCTTGTTCGCCGTATGTCTCGTCGTAGTAGTCGCCGCCAAGTTTTGTGATATCAAGGTCCTGATACGGATCGACCTCTTCAGTATCCAGATCCGACAGCGCGTTTTCGATGTCGTCTCCGATATCTTTCATCGAGAGCTCATCAATGGCGCCGTCATCGCCTATTGTCGAGTCGGCATCCGGGTCGCCAATCGCATTATCCTGATTTAATTTTGGATTTGAATAGCTTGCTTCGCCTTCGGTGTTGAAATAATCGTCGCCGCTGTTCATCTTGACATTCTTGGATGTTGTGTCCGAGTCCGGAGGGTTGTCGATCATTTTATCCCCAAAGCCTCCGAGATAGACAAAGTTCGAAACCGGCGTTGTTTCGTAATCCGTCGAATCGTTTGGATCTCCGTCTTCTTCAACAGCGATGTCCATGGAGCTTTTCACCGCCACGGCGCTCAAAGCATTTGTGTCTTTTGTGTTTTTTCTCCATGCAAGCGTGACATCTGAAGCATAAAAATTGCCGCCGCCATTTGCGAACACGGCGTTATAATTTCCGTTGCCGATGAATACGTTATTATAAAGCGGGTTCTCCTCTTCATCCTTGCCTTCTCTCGGAGCAGAGCTGTTTGTAAGGCTTGGATCGGCAAAGAATACCAAGTTGTTTCCGTGCGCCGAGCCTTCAATGTAGCCGCTAAGGCCGTATGACTTAAGGCCGGTTGCTTTTTCGGAATTTTCTTTCACATGACCCGATGAAGATGTAAAAACTTTTTCAGTTTCTTTAAAAGCTTTGTTCTTGCTTCCGTTTGGATCTTCTAAACCGTCCAGATCGACGTCGTATTCGTCATAAAGTTTGTTTAACTTGTCGTCGCTGATGTCGGCAGCTCCCGTTGAAATCAGGTCCTTGGCATCAACGACGATGGGGCTTGTCCGCTGAGAGCCGTTGATTGCAATTCCGCCGTAATCCGAAGCGGGACCCGTTCCAAAGCGGCCTGTAATTCTGAATTCAGCGGCAATTTCGCCGTCCGCCGTCAGAAATCTCATGACATGGTCATAGCCTTTGCCGTCTTTATTGCTGTCATCGGAAAATATTTCAACTTTAGCGACTCTAACCTGAATATAACCCTCAGTGTCTGAAGGAACCTGCTGAGTTATCGCTCCATTTTCATTCGTAGTAAATTCAGATGCGTAAAGCCTCATCCTTCCTTCTTCTTTATCAAAATATGATTTCGGCGTGGAGGTCTCCTTATCCATCTTAACGACAACATAATCGGGAACAGCGATATCGATTTTTGAATTGAACGTATTATTTTTTTCGGATGGAGTCGATCCGTCTATCTGCAGCGTCAGATCTTCCGTTCCAACCGATTGTTCGCTGACTTTCAAGCCTTCATTTGAAACCGTCCATGTTTTTGTCGGATCGAACCACTTCTGCGTAACCGGCGAACCGTCGGCATTTAATTTGCTTATGAATTTCTGAGACTCCGCATCCCATAAAACGGTTCCCTGATCCGTATCCTGAATTATTCTTATTCCCATTTCAGGCTCGCCGATCCAGCCGTCGCCTGTGATGTCAGCTGTGGCGATATAGTCTTTTATAATTTGCGATCTTACTTTCCAGTCGCCTTTGTTGTACTCATCCACATGCGGCGCCGCGGCTTTTTTAAACTCGATATATTCTTTAATATAATTCTGTTTCAGCTCTTCCTTCAGAGTAGGTATTTTTTGTAATGAGGTTTTAGTCACGGCAAGCGATTTGTCAAGCAGCGAAATCAGCTGTTTCGTATATTCTATTTCGCCAACATTGATTATTTCTCCGCTTTCGAGCTTTTCTTCGAGAGCCGCCTTTTCGGCCTTAAACTTTTTCCCCGACTCCTTATAAAGCGTAACGAGCTGATCGTAATCTTTAAAGCGCAGGCTGATTCCTTGTACGCCGGCATTGCTGATTATTTCGTCAAGAGACGGAACATAATATGGGCTTGCTTTTGGATCTTCGATAGTCTCGCCGGTTAAAGGATCAACGGAAGTTCCGGGGGCGAGCGGTTCAGAACCGACAGTCATCGCAAACGGATTAGAAGGCTCCGCTGTTTCGCCATTGGCTTCCCCGTTGAAAAGGCCGGCGATTTCATTTTTCACTTCGGTTTCGGGTGTCTGATAAATATCGTTTTCACCGATTTCGGGCACGCCAGTTTGAGGCGTTTCGCTCGATTTAAAACCGGCGTCTGAAACCGAAATTGTTTTCCATGTGACTTTCTGCATATATTTTATTTTACAGCTAATCCCTTTTCTGTTTCAAATATCTCCATTTCCTTCAACTGAACGTTCGTAAAATTAATTGCTTCGTCTATTTTGGACACAAACTGCCTGACTACATCTGCGTCATGAGGCGAAAGTTTTCCGCCTGTAAGAGCTTTTTCAGCATTGTTTCTGCGCTCGGTATAATAATCCAGATATGACTGGTAAAATGACCTTGTTTCAGTAATCGAATTTTTAAGCTCCAAAGTTGATTCTTCAACCGCATCCTTGTCTTTCGCAGGCTTTGGCAAGAGAGCCGCGGCTTCGACAAATGAAGGAGGGAGATCAACTTCTTTAAAATGTTTTAGATATTCCTTTTTTTCCGTCTTTTGGATTCTAAGCCCGAACTGGCTTACTGGCTGCAGCCCGAACGGATTTAAACCGCCGGTAATGCCGTTATCTATAGCCGGTTTCATGCTGTCTCCGACGGAAGCTATCATGCTTCCGATGCTGTCTGCAGCGTTCGGCGTAGGCATGGCAATAGCTTTCCATTTAGATGCGCCGAAGGAAGCATATGTCGAAGGATTGGGTGATGCCTCGGTCTTTTCCGGCAAAGGCTTGAGGGCGTCATCGCCAATCGTTAAAGTCTTCGCATTTGGATCAAAAATTGTCTTAGACATTTGGCTCCTCTAATTCCTTAATATATTTTTCCAAATCGTTTAATATTGCCTTGGCTTCCAAGGCGTCAGTTTTTGCAAGAAGGTCTTTTTCCTGCAGATGTTTTAGTAAAATTGCCTGTTCTTTCATAGATATAAGCAATTCTTCCCGTCTTTTAGCTTCTTTATCGCCTTCGACTGCCCGCGCTTTTTTGGCCTCTGCTTTCAATGGGTTATGAGCCGCCGGTTTGTTCTTTTCTATTCTATTAGTTATAGCCATAGTAGGTCTCCCATGGCTCAATTAAAGCAAATGCCGTGCCAAAGGCAGCGGCTGGTGATTAGTGGGTGGTATCTGGAAAAATCGTAGCAATATCAATGATTTATATGTTATTAGTTTTTGCTTATCACCAATCACTAATCATCAATCACCGCTTTTTCGGGGTTAAAATTCCCCACAGGTGTTACTTCTGTTCCTGAATGATTTTTCTTAGGCGTTTGATCTGTGAAAAGAGGACTTCCAAGTTTAAAGTATCGCTCGATTCGGGTTTTGAGGCGATATTTGCGGTTACTGCCCTTGCTTTCTGCATGAGGTGGTCTATTTCGCGCAGAAGTCTTGTTGATGTCTCAGCTGCGGCGCTGGACTGCTTGGCTGGCGGGGTTTTGCTCTTCACTTTTTTAAAATATTTTGAAACGAGTGCCGGAATTTTTTCCAGAGTTTTTTTATTTTTAACCAGATAATCGCTGGCCCCGAGTTTAATCATTTGCGCGGCTATCGTTTCGTCGCCGCTTCCGGATATTACAATTATTGCGGTGCCGCCGGCTCTTTCAACAATATGA
>JACPAJ010000064.1 GCA_016180865.1 Deltaproteobacteria bacterium | reverse complement strand
GTCTACGCGTGATATAAAATGCGCTGTAGCAAGAGGTGACTGATTAAAAATTTAACAGCACTGCCTTTGCAGTGGAGTGTGGCGGTTTGTCCGAAAATAGAGGGTTTGTAATAAAATGCATTGTAACGATGTTTTTACTTGCAACCCCCTTTCAGAGGTGACCCCTTTCCCAAAAAAAACAGAAGGGGCGCCATCTATCGACGGTGCCCCTTCAAAAAAGAAAGGAGGGTTAGGGATCAAATTAATTACGCATGGTAATGGACCATTGTGCTTCTCTTCTGCATTGCAAGTTCGCTTTCAAAAGTCTCCAGTACCAGCGGGTTAAAACAAGCCAGCTCTTCTCTGGCTCCATCATATTTTTCACGGCATTCGGTCATGTATCTTAACAGCTCTTCTTTGCGTTCGATATCGCTGCTCTCTTCATACTCCACTCTCGCATATTCATGGTTTACGGAGGTCGTTGCCATTACCAGCTGCAGATTCAAAATATGCTCGCGGCTTCCGGCCGGCACGGCTTCAGTCTTATTATCTATTTCGCGAATTGAAGAATCGACATCGACAAACATTTCTTCCAACCCTTCGAATTGCTCTAGCGTTAATTGTTTTGCCATATTTGCCTCCATCCTAATGGGGGGAACGACTCACTCATCAGAATTCGCTCCTTCCCCCCAAACCCCTCTCGCTCGCGCGGAACAAGTCCGACGCTCGCTCGCCTAATTTTCATCTTCACTCATTTGTATAAGCATAAGCCATGCCAGATTAGTGACTAGTGGCTGGTGATTAGTGATCAGAAAAGGCTATAATATCAACTGGTTATGGGTGCGATTATGCGGCGGCAGGTAGGGTCGGAAAATGAGGGGCAAAAACGGGGAGAAATGTCTCCAAAAGCGGTTATTTCATGTCTCGGTGGTTTATGTCGTTTATCTTATCTGTCCAATCTACGGGGCTCAATCCGATATGATGATTTTAAGCCACGTTCATGGCTGGAAATGGTTTCTTCTATTGCCGTCCGAATATCATGTTCGCCAACAGGAACAAACTCAGATTTTATTATGCGCATTCTGCGCAGACCAAATTCCTCCGCAAGGGCTAGGACATTAACTCCTACCACTTCTCCTTCATCATTAACAACCGGGCCTCCACTGGACCCCGGCAAGTTTACGATTGTTGACTTTGCAGCATCAAAATCGACTGATCCGCAGGCAACCAGCATATCGCTTTTCTCTGTCTCCTGATGAGGAAAACCTATTCCATAAACTTTATCTCCAAAATGGGCTTTTGCAAAATTTAACGGGACAATGTCTTGCGGCAAATCCCGCACATAGAGAATGGCTAGGTCCAGATTCTCTCCATCAACTCGTGGCAAATCAATAATCGCTTGGCAATCAGCAAAATATTCTTTGCCATTATATGTAACAATAAAAGAATCTCCATCCCATCCCATATTAGTGACATGCCTTGCAGTTAAAATATACCCGTGTTTAAAAACGGCAAATCCAGTACCTATGAATTCTGAATATTTGTCATCCCATAAATCAATCTTGTCTCTTTTATGCCGCACAGTAATCTTTACTACGGATTCCGATGCTTGACGAATTGCCGAAGACATATTTTCAGGCCTGAAAAACAGGCCCTGCACATGATCATGCATCGAAGGCAGATACGGACATTCGAAAATAGTTGCGGCCGTTGTTTCGAACCAATCAACATACTGAACGCTTTCAAAATTCATCATGCCAAAAAGCCCTAATCTCATTCCATTTTGTGTCAGCCAGCATTTATCGGCACCAAGCTCATTGATTCTTTGAGGAAGAGACAGCTTTTCATCGAAATGAACAAAACGTCCAAAAATATTGGCAGAAGCTCGTCCATAACCGCTGCCCAGGATATGAAGTGCCGCTGACAAAACGTAAGCGTCTTCATTATCGATAACATTATCACGGCCTATTATTGACCTGTCTTGCTGTAGTACTGCAAACTTTTTATCATTAAGCCACTTATATGCAGCAGGCTGTTTCTTGCCTAAAGCGCTGATATTTTGTAACAAAGTTATATTCTTAAACCATTTTCTTTCTTTCACCTCACGCCTGCGTTCAGAAGGCAGTTTTTTATCAACGGGGTCAAGCATTTGTGCTACTTTGCCTTGTTCAAGCTTTGCAAATGCCTGAAAAAAGTCGAACGAAAGGCCGGCGACATCACACTCTTCTTTAGTTAATACACCGTCTCCTACCGAAAGCCCCAATGCCTCCAACTGGGTCTTAAGCCGCAGGTCATTAGGTAATATCAATTTGTCGTGTATGGGAGCCATATAATATTGTTATCGGCAGAAAAATAAAAAAGTTGCTTAAAATCCTGCAACTGTGCGATTTTATTGCATATTTTCATCCCATCTCTTTCAGTATCACTCTCACTGCGGCCATGGGATCTTTTGCTTCGGTTACGGGACGGCCGACGACAAGAAAATCGGCGCCTGCTTGAATTGCCTGTTTCGGGCTTGCAATGCGCGCTTGATCATCAAGATGGGTTCCCGCAGGACGGATGCCGGAAGTTACAATAGTAAATTTTTTGCCGCAGGCTGTTCTTATCGGCTGGATTTCAAGAGGCGAAGCAAGCACCCCGTGAAGACCGACTTCACTTGCAAGCTTTGCGAGCCTTACAACCTGCTCCCGAATTTCGAATTGGATGCCAATATCCCCCAAAGATTCCATGCTGGTTAGAACAGTAACTCCTATAATCATCGGAGGTTCTTTCAAAGCCGCATCCTGCGCCGCGGCAAGGGCTTCAGCCATCATCTTCCGTCCGCCGGTTGCATGCACATTTATCATCGCAACGCCTAATTTTGTCGCAGAGTAAACTGCTTTTGCAACTGTGGACGGAATATCGTGGTATTTCAGGTCCAAAAAAACTTTTCCGCCGTGGTCTTGTATCATTTTGATTGCCGAAGGACCGCAGGATGTAAAAAGCTGCATGCCAACTTTAAAATTCGTCACTTCGCTTTTAAGCGTGTCTACGAGCAAAGCCGCATGCTCCAAAGAATCGCCGTCCAGCGATATGATAAGTTTATCTTTTGCGGAATGGAGACCAAACATAAGAACCTCCCTAGTGTAATTCCTTGTTGATCAGATCGATAATATCTTTTGCGCCGACCATTTTGCGTTCGCCGGTTTTGCGAATTTTAAATTCGATTTTGCCCTGTTCGATGGCCTTCTTGCCGATGATCGCCTGATACGGAATTCCAATTAAATCGGCATCTGCAAATTTTACTCCCGGCCTCCCCGCTCTATCGTCAAATAAGACCTCAATTCCATTTTTCATAAGCTCGGCATAAATTTTTTCCGCTGTTTCGCTGACCTTTGAATCTTCTCCGACCGAAATCAGCTCCACATGGAATGGCGCTAGCGGCAGCGGCCAGATTATTCCGTTTTCATCATTATTCTGCTCTATCGCGGCGGCCGCGGTTCTTCCGATGCCTATGCCATAGGTTCCCATTATCATCGGCTTTTCTTTTCCGTTTTCATCCAGAAAAACCGCTTTTAGGGCTTCGGAATATTTTGTCCCGAGCTTGAAAACCTGCCCCACTTCGATTCCGCGGACGATATCAAGCTTGCCTTTGCCGCATTTCGGGCAGACGTCGCCCTTTTTAACCGATGAAAGGTCGATATATTTTTCGGCTTTGAAATCTCTTGCGTCGCAAACTCCCGTAAGATGATAATCTGTTTTATTTGCGCCGGTCACTGCGTTTGAAATCCCTTCGATTGAAATATCCGCAATAATTCTTACTTTGCCGATGCCTTGAACTTCGGCCGGAAGCGAAACGGGGCCGGCAAAGCCAACTTCAGCGCCGGTAAGTTTTTTAACCGCTGCTTCATCAGCCATTGTAAGAAAAGCTGCGCCGGTTGCGTTTGTAAGTTTTACTTCATTAAGCTCCAGATTGCCGGCAATCAGCGCAACAATTAGCCCCTTGTCGGTAAGATAGATAAGCGTTTTTATCATTTGAGACGGTTCGACTTTCAAATAAGAAGCTACTTCTTCAACGGTCTTTAAAGACGGAGTATGAACTTCTTTGACGGTTGAAGATGCCTTGCTCTTTTTTGCAGAAGGCCTTGCAGATGCCGCAATCTCGGCGCTTGCGGTGTAATCGCATTTGCCGCATGTTGCAATAATCGATTCGCCTGTATCCGCCAGAACCACAAGCTCGTGCGAAGAATATCCGCCAATCGAGCCCGTATCCGCTTCGACCGCGCGCGCATCGAGTCCGCATCTTTGGAAAATTTTAAGATATGCGTTTTTCATCACTTCATAATGCCTGTCCAGATCTTCAACAGACGTATGAAACGAATAGCCGTCTTTCATTATGAACTCTCTGCCCCTCATCAACCCGAAACGCGGCCTCACCTCGTCGCGGTATTTTGTATTAATCTGATAAAGGTTTTTCGGCAGATCGCGGTAAGATTTGATTTCGCGGCGGACCAAATCGGTAATGACCTCTTCATGCGTCGGGCCGATGCAAAAATCGCGGTTCGATCTGTCTTTAACCCTTAAGAGCTCTTTGCCATAGCGCTCCCATCGCCCCGATTCCTGCCATAATTCCGCGGGAATGACTATCGGAAGCAAAACTTCCTGGCAACCCGCCGCGTCCATCTCCTCGCGGACGATTTTTTCGACTTTTCTTATAACCCGCAGGCCAAGCGGAAGATAATCATAGCTCCCTCTTGTCACCTGTCTGATAAGACCGGCCCGAAGCATTAATTTATGGCTCACGCATTCTGCGTCGGCTGGGTCTTCACGCAGGGTTGGAATTAGTGATTTGGAATATTTCATACAATCTTTTCAATCTCCTTCATTAATTCATCTTCCAATTCTTCCTCTTTGCAGGTTCTAATAATTTCGCCTTTGCGGATGATGACGCCCTTGCCGTTGCCGCCGGCTATTCCTATGTCAGCTTCGCGCGCTTCTCCCGGGCCGTTTACAATGCAGCCGAGCACGCTAACTTTTAACGGCGCCTTGATATTAGCCAAACGTTTTTCAACCCGCGCAACAAGTGAAATCAGATCTATCTGAATTCTGCCGCAGGTGGGACAGCTCACAACCTCAACGCCAAGGCGGCGCCTTAGCCCCAAATCTGCCAGTATTTCATATGCCGCTTTAATTTCCTGAACAGTGTCGGCTGTTAAAGAAACGCGAATCGTGTCTCCGATTCCTTCGCTTAAAAGAAGCCCGATTCCAAGCGCGGATTTTATCGCTCCGGGAAGAATCGTGCCGGCTTCCGTAACTCCCAAGTGCAGAGGATAATCAACTTTATTGGAAAGCAGCCTGTAGGCATCAACTGTATCCCGCACATTTGACGATTTGATGGATATCTTAATATCAAAAAAGTTTTGATCCTCTAAAATTCTTACATGGCGCAAAGCCGATTCAACCATGGCAACGGGTGTCGGGCCATGATATTTTTCAAGAAGGTCGTTTTCAACTGAACCGCTGTTGACGCCGATTCTGATGGGAACTTTTCGAGGGATCGCTTCACGCACAACGGCTTTAACTTTATCCTCCCCTCCGATATTGCCGGGATTTATTCTTAAGCAATCGATTCCCGAATCAAGCGCAATCAAGGCCAGCTTATGATTAAAATGAATGTCGGCAACAAGGGGGATTTTTATCTGGCGTTTGATTTCTTTGAGCGCTTTTGCGGCTGTTTCATCCGGCACCGCCGCCCTTACTATTTCGCATCCGGCATCTTCCAAACGATGGATTTCGGCCACTGCGGCTTTTACATCCTCAGTGCGCGACATTATCATCGATTGCACAGCAACCGGCGCATCTCCGCCGACGGGAACATTGCCGACATGAATCTGCCTTGTTTTACGACGCTTTATCTCCATGGATGGTAATGTTTAGCGTGAAGAAGCGGCAATTGTCAATCGCACAGTTTGAATTTCTATTTTATATGTGCTGGATCAATTTCTCCGGGGCGAGGCTTGCCGTCTTTTCTTTTGGCATCGATGCCGCCTTCTCCTCTGCGAAAGGCTTCGGCCAGTCCTCTTGCAAGGTCAGCACGCGCCTGCGCACTAACAGCTCCTCCGCCTTGCAAGATATTAAAGATTCGCCAGGCTAATATGGCGCCTGAATCTGCTTGTTCCTGAATGGTAAATTCCACAAGTCCTACTGCTGATTCACTTGCATAAATCCCGCCTAATCTAGGCAATATTTCTGCTACTTTTGCTTCTGTTTCTCCCAATTGGGCAGCAAGCCTTGATACAAGCGTACGCCTTGCTTCTTTGCTGCCTTCAATAACTTTTGCATTTAATGCTCTCCATCCCAATGCTTCGTAATTCACTTTGACTTGTGCTCCTGCCACAGCTTTTGCAGCGCCAGCTTGACTGCCAGCGGGTTTAGATTCCGGCTCAGACATTGGTGTAATAGGCCTAAATTCAGCCCTTACCATCCCCCGCATCTCAGCAATAGAACGCCTGGCCCTGCCGGCTTCAGCGGCATCTTTTCCTTCTGGAGTCTTCGCGGCAGCTTCTACTGATTCAATCCAACTTTCAGCAATTTCTCTTGTTATAATATTTAAGTTCAACGCCTCTCTCATCGTAATTTCAATAGAGACAAATAGAGATCTTTTTAAATACAAATCAAATCTTATTCTATATGCATACTGAAGCAAATCCCCTACTGAGCGATATGGAAGAACTGCTTTCAAATGAACAATTGCACGATTAATAGCATTAGAAGCTTCAGCTGGATTGCCGCTTTCTATGGCATATTGCGCATATCTTAATAAACTTCTTCCCAGCCTTTCGCGGGTTATCCTTGCCGGTCCGTATGCAGGGTCGAGTTGATAATCTAACTCCAGCACTTGCTCAAGAACTCTCACCAAAGCCTCATCGTTTCGGACCTTTTCATAAAATCTTGCGGCGTTACGATAAGCTAAGTTGGCCATTTCTAAATTCCCTTTTTCCGCATGTAACTTAGCGGCCTTTTCATATAAGGCTGCAGCTTTAGCAGGTTTTGCTATTAAATCATATGCCTTATCTTCAAATCTTTTTGGGTCTTCCGGTTTACTTGATCCCCATAAGCTAGACCATGACGCCCAGCCACCGGCGTTTTTTTTAGATGTCGCAGATTGTGCCTCATTTTGGTCCGCCTCCTTTTGGTTCGCCTCTTTTTCCTCCAATCGGTCCCGCAGGTTTTTTATGGTTGGACCTTGGCCCGCCTCCGTCCCCATTTTGTCAAACTCGGTTCTTGCCATGACAAGGGCTTGTGGCGTATTTATTTGCAATAAAATCGTTATATATAACTGACAAGCCTCCATAGCAAGCGTCCGTGACGAGCCAAAAGCATCTCTTGCAAGCCGTGCATTACCAGAGGCTTCTTCATTATTTCCAAGACCCATCAACGCCTGGGCCATGATTATATAAGCCCTTCCGCGTTCGGAACGAGGGTCGGTGTTTATATGTTCCATTATATTAAGAACTGCTCTGGCATTGCGTATGGCATCCATAAAACGACCATCCCTAAGGTATGCTTCTGCCGCCCTTCGATTGGAAATGGCTGCACGGAGAGGCATGCCAGCGTCTTTATATTCTGAAGACAAATTTTCCAATGCTGCCTCTGCGGACCTTCTTTGGGCTGGATCTATTAGTGCTTCTAAAACAGCATTTTCATGTTTGATCAATTGCAAGCGAGCCTGAACCTCTTTGCTTACCCTTGTTATCTCGTCTTCCTGCGGGCGAGTTGCAAGACCTCTTGTCTCTGTTATGAACTGCAATAATCGCTCAAATGTGCCACGGGCATCAACATCTTTATCTTTATCTTCTAGTTGCGCGCGCCCAATTCTTAAGAGTTCTTCCGTCGCCTTTCGAAAGAGGGCATGTATCTGATCGCGGAGAACCGATGCCTGTGAACTTAAATCTTCCATCCGACTATCGCTGGCGTAGACAGAAGCTGCTTCTGTTTTTCTCTCAACTTCATCATTAATTCGCCCGTTTACTCGGAACCAAAGAAGATAGGCCGTATAGGCATCGGCACAACGCCTACCTGATCTCAATATATTAACAGAAGTATATAAGCCGTTTGCCAGATTAAGCAGCTCTGACATTGCCATGTTGCCAACATCCCCTCCTTGGGCCTCGCGTATAGATGCGTATTGTAATTCGAACCCTCTTTCGTCGGATGGAGGCATTGCAGACATCGCAAGCTGGGGCATCATGCCAGCCCATTTAAACGGGCCAATGGGGCCAGATGCAACATGGCTGTTGGCTGGAGTCCCTTGGACGAAGCGATCTCCTGCATAAAATTGGATGCGCGAGATTGCTTCGTCGTCCCTCGGCAAGCTCTGGACTCTTCGCAATGACATGCTTAAAAATTCTCCATTTGCGTTAGTTTTGTCTATTGAAGAAATATCACTCATATAAACCTCTTTTCTAAATTCTCTCTCTTTTGCCTATTTCTCATTATCCGTCGCCTCTATTATATCGCCCAAATAAAGTAAAGTGCTCATTGTAACAGCGGCGGCAGCCGAGGCCGCCTGTGGAATTCGCGATGCCAACCAATCAATGGTTATGTTTGCAGCCCCTTTAACTCCGGAGATTGCAGCAGAACCATATCCAAAACCTATTGCCCAAAACTCCGGGTAAACGGGCTCCAAAGGAACATCATCTATCCATGGTCTCGGCGAACGGGCAAACTGATATGGATTTGAATGATGAACGACAGTTCCTCTTTCTTCGACTACAGGGGGTGGCGATGGCGGCGGATTATTATTATTTTTATCATTCCTGTTTTTCCATGCCTTCCATAACTTACCGATTAATGCCAAGGGCGCTTTAATGCCAAAAAAAGCAAAGGCGGTGGTAACAAGGCCGAATGTTCCGCCTATATATATGTAACCCTTTAATTGTTCCTTCCTTGCCGCTTCTTTTTCCAAAGACCCTGCAAATATAGTTCTTAAACTATCCAACTGCAGTATCAATTGTTGCGGTCTTGCATCAGTCATCATATTATTTTCAACTATCTGCAGATTTGTTGCAATCGCTCTTAAAGTATCTATATCCATGCGAACTGCATAATTGTTTTTTCCTGCCTTTACGAATGCCTCGTTCCTGCTGTCTTTTATAACCGCCTGTATGTGCCTGATTGTCTTTTCGGCCATAGGCAGAGGGATAAGCTGATAGTGAATCTCCAATTTGAACAGATCATCCAATATGCTATGGAATATTCCCCGTTCCGGCTTTAATGTCTCGGTTAATGCCGCCTCTCTGGGAGGGAAATAGGCCTTTAGATCATCTTCTGTAACGCCAAAATCGCTATCCATTGTAGTAATTGGATAACTGCTCTGGAATATTTTTTGTGAGATTCTTTTTATTAACTCCCCGCCGTTTTTTTCTATATATCTTTCAAAATCATCTTTTGCGTATGACTTGATATAGTAACGAGGCCCTTTATCTTTTAGATGACCGCTTGACACGGCTTTGAACCAATCGGTCGGTGCTTCGCAAAAAGCATCTGCGATATTTTGCGGGAGTTCAAGCTGCGGCACCAATTCCGGCGGCGCTTTAAGGGTTATGCCTCCAGCGGCTTTTACTTCCACGCCATCGATAGGCGTATAGCTTAAATCCTCTAGGACATTTGACGGACATGCCTTTAATTCTTTAACTTGGGATGATGATTCTGCCATGCTCTAATCATCGGCATATCCTCAAAATAGTTGCTAAGTTTTTTACTGCGAACGAGGATCTGGCTTAGCCAGTGGTGAGCCGAGGGGCATGGGGGGAAACGGCGATTCTTAGCGCCGGTCGTTCCCCCCATCTAAATAGTTGCTAAGTTTTTTATGAGTTGCCTATTACGGAATCAAGCTGCAACCGCCGGCCGGCTGCGCGCCGCCGGTGGAATTTGAAGAATCATCGGTTGAAGAAACCGGAGCTCCTTCTTCGCTTATATCTTTTGCGCTGTCTATTTGAACCGTTTCATCTGATGCGTTCAAAGCCACATTTTCGCTTTCTCCGCCGGTAGCACAGGCAACAGCATTGCTGTTTATGGTTCCTGCAACGATTGCCGAAATTGGAGGATCAAACGGCGCAATGCTTGAACCGCCGGTAAATAAAGGATCGATTCCGCGATAGCCGACATTATATCCACGCCCCGGAACTACCCCGCCAAGCACATATTCTCCATTAGCCGTGCCCATTGGGTACGCAACTCCGGAAACATAAGATCTGACATCGCTCCATTCAAAAACAGGATCAGTAGCCCTTGCGACAACATCCACCCCCTGCATTGGCAAACCATCGGCATCCTTCAATTCACCGGCAATTTTGCAAAAGTAGCTTGCGTAATAATCGGACGGATACTGCTCCGCCAACGCAATTTTGTCATCCGCATGAAGATTAAGCTGATCTTCCGAGTAAAGCACCGGATACATGGTTGGAATCTCATCCGTTAAAGAAAAATCATAGCCATCTATGCGTTCCGCTGCTTCAATATTCGCCTGAGTATGATCAAGATTTAACAGATGCCCTATCTCATGCAGAATAGCGGCCTTAAATTCTTCTTCGTAAAGCTCTCCGGAATTATTTCTGTCCCCGTCGACAAAAAGGCCGTTTAATACCACCACGCCGCCGCTTAAGTACCCGCTTCCGTTGCTGAAGGGGGACGCAAATCCGACGACATAATTTTTCGCCCCTTCGCCAAGTTCGCTGTCGATGATTTCGCCGATAGCGTCAAAAATTATAACGGCTTTAGGCTGGAACAAAATCGCAACATTATAATAATTGCTGAGATTGATATCATAGGCAAGAGTTCCGCTATATTGCATTTCAAGGTTAATAACCGGCAAGCTGCCCCACTTTTCGCTATCGAGCTCCGCGTCCCGCCACACTCCAAAAAGCCGGTTTACCCATCTTAAAGCAGTCTGATTGGAAACAGCGGAATTAAGCGGGCCGCCGTCCACAATCCACTTTAAACTGTTATCCTCCCATTTTATCGGGTTTCCGCTGCCGCTTGAATCGACCATGAAAGGGCCGCCCGCAATCAGCGTTTGAGAATAAAGGCAAAACGCAACAGCGATAGAAAATGCGTATTTCATGGAGATACCATTAATATCGGAGCAATCGCAAAAAAGTTGCTTAAAAAATAATATATTTTTTTCGAGCTGCGCCAAGCAAAACCAGCGTAAGAATAACAATCAAGCCGGATTCCGGCGCAAAGCCTCCGGCAACAGACATGCACCATCCTTTTTTCTGCTCGCCGGAGGATTTATCTTCGCCCGGCTGGGGCGGAGGCGGCGCAGCGTCCATTTTCACCTCTTTGGCTTCAGCAGAAGATATTGAATAATCCGCAAGTAAAACCGGTTCGTCGCACAGATTGTCCGGATTGCATGTAACAACATCGGTTTTATAATCGCCGGTGGTGATATTAACGGCATTTTTTATGTCTTTTTCGTCCGGGCCGGCAAATTTGCCGTCGTAAGGGTTTATGCCCCCCTTGTAAGATTGGAATTCGTCATAGACGGCTTCATAAATAACCTTATAAGGCCTGCACGGGGCAATGCCAGCAAGAACATAATCTCCGTTTTTTGTTTCTGCGGGATAAAGGGCGCCGGACACAAACATTCTAGCATCATTATACATCTGATTCGCCTCATTTGAATATGCGATAACGTTTATCCCCTGATAAGGCACGCCTTTTTCATTCTCTATTGATCCCTTAATCATACAAAATTTAGAATCAAAATCGCCGGAAGAATACAAAGAAGAAATTGCAACCACATCATCGACATGAAGATCATACTGGGCATCGTCTGCCGGCGGCGCAATATCCAGAAGTTTTGGATACATTGTGGTGACGCCTTCCGGAACCTGCGCGATATCAATCGAGCTGCCAAGAACCGCATGCTGCGGCTGAGAATGATCCAAACCTAAAATATGCCCGACCTCATGCAAAATGGTTGCAGCAAATTTAACGTTTGTGACATCTTCAGGATTATCATCGCTCTTTTCTCCGTCCAAAAAGAGGCCGTTCAAAACAAGCGTGCCGCCTTCATATCTGTTCGAATCCTTGTCTCTTAAGGGATCCGAAAGGCCTAAAATCGATTTTTTGGCTCCTTCGCCGCCTGCCGCTTTATCTATTATTGAGCCATCGACATCAAGGACAATTAATACAACCCCTTCCTCTTTGGCCTTATCCATATACTTATCGATATTTTCCAGCGTCACATCCGCATCGCCGTCGATTGCTCCGGCATTAAAAGCCGAAACGTTCGCAGTGTTTACAACTGTCTTCTCCTTATCGGCCAGAGCCAGATGGGCATCGCTCCAAATTTCAAATGCTTTTTCAACGCAGGCGACAACTCCGCATTTATCCATGACCAAACATGGGTCCGACGTCAAAGATTTGCAATAGGACTTATTCTTTTCCAAAGGCACGGCCGGAACTTTCTTTGAAAGCCCCGCTAAACCGTTATCGTATTTCCATTTTACATAGCCGCCGCTCCATCTATAGGAGCTGCCTCCCTTTTCCGAAGGATAAATATAAAACGGGCCCGCCGCAAAAGAGATAACGGGCAATAAGGTTAAAAGAATCGTTAAAAAATATTTCATCTTTCATCCCCTTTTTTCTGAGTTCTCTCGATGTCCTTCACGACCTCCTTTACTATCGCGAAAAAATCGCTCACTTCAACCTGCCCTCTCTGAGGATTTTGCACGATTTCTGCCTGCCTTGAATTTAAGGAAAGAGACGGGCGGCGCGCGGTCAGATCTTTAAAAATATCGCGCCCTGTGGCGGTTATATTCACAAGACGCTTATCTTCCGACGTTCTGGCAACATCGATTTTGCCGTAAGTGAGGCCTACAATGGCGACTGAACCGTCGTCGGAAGGCCTTGAAAGAAACAAAACCGCTTCAGCGGAGCCATCGCATCTGAGAACCGGCATTCCCATGGATTTTATATTATGAATTTTAAAAGAGATTGAATCTCCGGCCTTATGCCCGCCCTTTGCGGCATCCAGAACTTCGCCGGAATAGACATTCACGCTGTCCGCCAGTATCACCTTTTTTTCCAATGCCTCGGTTTTCAGGCTTTTGCATTTAAAGCTTATTATATCCTGCGCGTCGCGGGATAAATTATCAATTGCAACGCTTCTGGCAACAACCTGCGTTGCAAAAAGCGGACTCGGCAGCAAAGCCAAAACAATCAGCAAAACAAGGCGGTTTTTCATAATATTTCTCCTATAAATTAGAGGCGCTCCCACGAAACAAAACGCCAGCCTAAAGATTTTTTCTCAAGCACGCATCTGACCATGTATATAGGGCCGTCCTGCAGTTCAACCTGCGCAAGCGCTGCAGCCATTTTTTTATGAAGCTCCTGAATATCCAGAACCGATACTTTTTTTATTTTATGCGCGCCAAAATCGGATGTCTCAAACTTTTTTCCGTATTTATGAAAATGGCGGTTAATCAGGCCTTCCGCTCTTTTAGTCTGCGGCAACCGGCCCGCACAGCCAAAAAGGAGGAAAATAAGGCCTATGCAAATTGCTTTATTCATGTGCTTTATCGGCATTAATAAGCTGGCCGCTTATATCCTGTCCGCCGTTTAATTGCAACAAATCTCCGAAATATTCGTTTCGCCTTTCGTAGATATTCAGGGCTGCCAAAAAACAGGGGTAAAAATTTCTTGCGGCGAAACCATAGGCAGGATTATCATAATTTTTGATGATTTTCACAATGTCTGTTGTTCCAAGAACGGCAACGGCATTGGCAAGTCTGGAAGGCCCTGAATTATAAGCATTAACCGCCAAAGGCCAGCTTCCAAGCCTTTTATAATCGCGCAATAGATGTTTTGCAGCCACACGCGTCGATTTGACAGGATCCCTCCGTTCGTCCTCCGCCTTCGTCACCTTGAGCCCCAGTAATCTAGCCGTTGAAGGCATCAGCTGCCAGATTCCCGCCGCGCCCGAGTGAGACAGGCTGTCGTTATTAAACATCGATTCCACAAACGGCAGGCGGCTTATTTCTTTCGGCAGCTGATATTCAGCAAATATCTTCTCAATATCGGCCAGGAACCCCTGCGCTGCAACGATAGCATTCTTAAATTTATCCTTCTGCCCGACCTGCGCCCTTATTTTAACCTCATCGGCCGTGGTCCCAAGATCATCTAATATTTTCTTTTTTTCATCTTCTATTCTCTCTTCGCGGAGCGTCAGACATTCTTTAGCGGGCGGCTCATCGCAATGGGGCAGGGTTAAGGTTCCGTATATTTTCCCCAGATTAAACGGATCGTGCAGAACCGCTTCATCGGAAGTATAAACGGAATAAATCTTTGTCCAGAAATCGACCTCTTTTTTCAAGCCGTCCGGAACCGTAAAAAGCGAAAATGCCGGTTCCTCCTTTTTAGGATGGGAATATTTTGCAGTTGCGAGAATTTCCTGATCTGTCTTTTCGGAATATGAAATTTCCTGCGCAGCAGGCGCAGGAAGCCCCGCGTGGGATGGAAGATAAACGCCGAATATCATGTACATTCCGATTAAAATGCCGCCAAACATAAGATATATCCCAAAAGCCTGCTTCATTTGTTTGCTGCCAAGTCCTCTGCAACCATTTTTGTCACTCGTCTTCCGGTCGTAAAATCAACTCTTCCGCCGTTTAACATCACGGCGAATAAAATCATCTCATCCTTATTCGGCAAAAAACCTGCAAGAGTGCTTACTCTCCTCAAAGAACCGGTCTTGGCGCGGAGCTTGCCGTCCAAAATCGGCGAATCCCATTTTTTCGTCGTCCCATCGATGCCCGCAACGCTAAGAGAGGATAAATATATATCTCTCAACTCCGCATCATTATACATATCTTTCATAACGGCTATGATATCATTCGCGCTTAGGTTAGTTTTATAAGATAGTCCGCTGCCGTTTTCCATATAAAAATTAGAACCTCCCAGCGATTTTAAATACTTTGAGGACTCAGCAACGCCTTTTTCCGTTGTGCCGGGCGCTCCGAACGATTTTGCGCCGATGGCTTTTGTAACCTGCTCGGCCATAAAATTATTTGAATTCTTATTCATGTCTTTGATTATTTCCGACAATGGAATCGATTTAGACTCTAATAAAAACCTAGCCGATTGCGGAACTGCGCCCTGCTTAACATGACCCGTAACATTTATTCCGCTCTCAACAAGCAGAGCCTTGAGCGCATTTCCAAAATGGAGGGAAGGCTCCTGAACGCTGAAAAATTGCTGAACTATTCGAGAATTTAAAGGTATCCTGCCGGTAACTTTAACTGTATCTCCCGTCCGCATTATTCTAATCGTTCTCGTCGAACGCTTTTGTCCGGTTTTAGCCAGATTTTGCACATTCATTCCCGGAGCATCTAGGCTTATAATAGCCGGCATGCCGATTATTGATGCGGGCGAGACTTCCAGCGAAAGAGCGGCGTGATTCAATGCAACTGCGCTAGTAACGGCATTATAAGGATTTGAATCATTCGCCCTTCTGCCCGGATATCCGCCGCGGTCGAAATAGCTATCATCTATATAGATGTCGCCAATAGTTACGGGAAGGCCGCTTTTTATAAGATTATCCGCCATCTCGCCCAATTTTTCGATCACGAGGGACGGATCGCCAAAGCCCTTGACCCATAAATCGCCATCGGCCGATAGATAGAATTTAGTTGGAAACCGGTAGTCCGCTCCCAATGTCCTCAGGGCAGCGGCAGTCGTTATAAGCTTCATGCAGGAAGCCGGATTAAGCGGCAGGTCTTTATTAATTTCTGCAAGCGCCTTATTGCCGGGAAAAGAGACGGCATAAATTCCATATTCAGCGTTGCGGAGTTTTGAATCCCTGATAATGCCTCTGATGCTTTCATCCACCGGAGCCGCATTTGCAAATGCTCCGATTGTTACGAATAAAACAATCGTTAATTTATTAATCGCATTCTTCATCTTCTCCCCCTCCCGACAAAACGCTTTTTTCATCCAACCAAAGAACGAAAATTATCGGGCTTGCCAATCTTTCAAAGTTTGACAGCGGAACAGAAATACCGTAAGCTTCCGTGAAGGGCAAGAAGAAATGAACATGAGGGAAAAAATAGGCAGCCTGTTTATGGTCGGGTTCGATGGGACCGAGCCGCCGGATGCGCTCAAAGCGCTGATTCAGGATTATTTTGCCGGCGGAGTCATTTTATTCAGCCGCAATATTAAATCCAAGGAACAGCTTAAAAAACTGATTTCGGAAATTAAGGCAATTGCCGCCCCAAGGCCTCTGCTGATAGCCATTGATCATGAAGGCGGAAGAGTTTTCCGGATGCCGGAAAAATTTTCAAAGTTCGTGCCGATGGCTAAAATCGGGGAAATTTATAAAAGAACGCAAAATGCCGCGCCGGCCTATAACATCGGCAGAATCATGGCTGCGGAGCTGAAAGAGGTCGGCATAAATGTTAATTTTGCGCCGGTTCTCGATGTAAATACAAACCCAAAAAATCCTGTGATAGGAGACCGCTCATTTTCAGACAACGCAAACGAATGCGCGGCCCTTGGAATTCAATTAATAAAAGGCCTGCAGGAAAACGGCGTTATAGCCTGCGGAAAACATTTCCCTGGCCATGGCGATACTTCTCTCGACTCCCATTTCGAACTGCCTGTGACAAGCCACACGCTCGGACGGCTGCAATCGATCGAACTTGTCCCTTTTGCCGCCGCGATAGAAGCTAACGTAAAATCGCTCATGACCGCTCATATAATCTACGAAGCTCTCGACTCAGAAATGCCGGCGACTCTTTCGCCAACGATTATCGGCGACCTGTTAAGATTAAAATTAGGATTTAAAGGCGTTGTCTTCACGGACGATTTGCAGATGAAAGCCATAACAAAGCTGATGCCGATCGGAGAAGCTTCCGTTTTAGCGCTGCGCGCGGGATGCGATATCTGCCTTATTGCAAGCGACAATGCCTGCCAAAAAGAGGCGATCGATTACTGCATCAGCGCAGTTGCTTCCGGCCGTTTGCATGAATCGATAGTTGAAGCCTCGTCGAGGCGAATGCAAATGCTGTACTCTTATTTAAGATAGCTCTTCAACCGTTCAACCGTTTTTGGCCCGATTCCGTCCACGGCTTCAAGCTTATCAATAGAAGCAAACGGCCCGTGCGCTTTGCGATAGCTTATTATTTTTGATGCCAGCGAAGGCCCGATTCCGGGAAGCGCTTCCAGCAATTCGCTTGTAGCGGTATTAATATCGATCTTCTTCCCGAAAAGAATGTAACTCTCTGCTGTTTTAGGATTAAGCAAAGCTACTTTGAAAGGAATCGCTGCCGTAAGCCGCTTTTTCAACGAAGCAACTTTCCATAAATTAACGCCGGCAATAATCAGCGCTGCCGTTAACAAAGAGGCTGCAAATTTTTTAAGCAATAAAGGCATTGTGAAGGACATTTACGGCTTTTTCCATAAATTTGGAGTCAACAACGACCGAAACTTTAATTTCCGAAGTCGATATCATCTGAATATCAACCCCCTCCTTAGCCAATGCGTCAAACATCTTCGCTGCGATCCCGGCATGAGACCTCATCCCAATCCCTACTATTGAAATCTTAGCGACATCTGCCGCCATTTCGACCTTTCCTGCGCCGATTTTACGCGCCTGGATTTCCGTAAACTGCATCGCTTTTTTAAGGTCGGGCTTCGGGATTGTAAATGAAATATCCGATGTGCCGTCGGATGCAACGCTTTGAACGATCATATCCACATTAATATTTGCCGCGGCCAGAGGCTCAAAAAGTTTTGACGCGATGCCGATTTTGTCCGGAACGTTGCGGAGCGATATTTTTGCCTCATTGGACGTGTGCGCAATTGTCGAAACAAGCACCTTATCCATATTAATATCTTCGCGCGCAACGATAGTGCCGGTCCCCGCTGTCTTTTCCACGGAAGGCGATTTTTTCAGCTGAAGAGTAACGCCCTCTTTTGCCGCAAGTTCTACCGCATGCATATGAACGACCTTTGCCCCCGCTCCGGCGGTTTCAAGAAGCTCCTCATAAGAAATCCTATCTATCTTTTTTGCTGATGGGCAGATATTGGGATCGGCGCTGAAAAGGCCGTCGACATCGGAATAAATTTCGCACCTGTCGGCTTTTATAGCGGCTGCCACAGCAACAGCGGACGTATCCGAACCGCCTCTGCCGATCGTTGTGACATCCCCGGATTCTGTAACCCCCTGAAACCCCGCGACAACAACAATTCTGTCGCGCGAAAGCTCTCCAAAAATCTTATCCGTTTCTATATATTTCATCCGCGCCCGCTGATGATTGGAATCGGTAACAATTCTTTCGCAACAACTTTGTTTCCGCCCTTTGCGGAATTAATCACATGCTCCGCGACTTTTTTTACACGCGATGCGTCGCTAAGGGACGTGCCGCCGTATCTTTGAACGATAAGCATTGGATTATCTCATCTTTGTGACCGTCACAAATGTCTTATACACGATTTCGTAAGTTTCCGGGTCTATATATTTATCCGCAGCGCTGATATTGGCGCCTTCGACTATCACCTGGTTGATATTGATTCCGGCGTAATTGCCCAGATTTATTCTTTCCGAAAGTTCCGGCTTTTCATCCAAGAGCGGAGCTATTACCTGCGAAGCCGGCACGCTCGTCCGCTGGATCTTATAGCCTTTGTCTTCATAATGTTTTGCGAACGCATCGAGGCTCATGGTGCCGGTAAAAATATCGATCTCCGGCGGCTCGGTGTTCCTGCCGGCAAAAGCCTCTTTCAGCTTGCCTTTCAGGCGGGAAGTTAAAGCATCGTCGACAACAACCTCTCTTGGAATATCCGCCGCCCCTTCTTCGTCATCGCTATCATATGAACTTTTTGAATCATCTTTAGACGGGCCTATATTTATCACTCTGATTTTCGGAAGTTGAGCCGATGGCTCCTCTTTTTGCTGCTGCGTCATTTTAAGCGTTAAAGTATCGGATCCCACCTGCACCGGCTCTTCTTCCTTGGAAGGACAGCCCGAACAGGCGCTTAAAAAAAGAAGCGTAACTATCAGGCAAAATTTTAATCTCATTATAATAAAGCCCCTTTTTTTGCTTTATGAATCGCCATTCCCTTAGAATCGGCAAAAGCTTCGGCAATTATTTCCGAGTAAGTCGGATGGGCATGAACTGTATTTATAATATCATCCGCTCTCAAATTTCCGCTCATCGCCAGCGCAATTTCCGCGCAAATATCGGTTGCATGCGCGCCAATGCAGTGAGCGCCGAGGATGCAATCATCTGTCCCAACATATACCTGCAAAAAACCGTCCGTTTCGCCGTCGCAAAGAGCTTTTGAAAGAGCTGCGTAAGGATATTTGCCCGTCTTATATTCCTGCTTTTCATTTTTAAGCTGCTGCTCGGTAAATCCCACACAGCTGATTTCCGGATGCGTAAAAATCGGCCTTGGAACAGAGCTATAATTAATCGGATGCCCGCCTTTTTTGATATTCATTGCAGCCACAATCCCTTCATGCGAGGCCACATGCGCGAGCTGAGGCTTTTGGCCGCCGTTTCCGGGCTTTGCGGCATCGCCTATCGCAAATATATTAGACACATTCGTTCTCATGCGCTCGTCAGTTAATATGAATCCTCTTTCAACTTTGACTCCTGCCTTTTCAAGGTCCAAAGATGCCGTATCTGGTTTCCTGCCGACCGAAATAAGCACTTTATCGGCCTTCAAAATTTCGCCCGCAGAAAGAGTAACGCTTTCATTTGAAGCGGAAACAACCGTTGTTTTATTATAAATTTTTATCCCGCGCTTTTTGAAATATATCGCAAGAGTTCTGGCAATGCTCGCATCCTCCATCGGCAAAAGCGTCTCGGCAATTTCAATAATCGTCACTTCTACGCCGAAAAGATTCATGATCGATGCAAACTCGCATCCTATGACTCCGCCGCCGATAATCAGAAGGTGCCGCGGCAGCTCATTTAAATTCAGCATCTCATCGCTGGTAACGATAAATTTGCCGTCCGTTTGAAGGCCCTTTATCGCCTGCCATGTTGACCCGGCCGCAACAATATAATTACCGCCCTTAAGCGAAAGGTCTTCCCCCAATCCACCTGTAATTTTAATTTCGCCTGGGCTGACAAATGAAGCCGCCCCTTTAACATAATCGATTTTATTGGATTTGATAAGCTGACTTATGCCGGAACGCAGAGTCGCAACAATTTTATTCTTTTTTTCCACAAGCTGCTTAATATCTATAGGCCCGTTCAGTTTTTCGGCAGCCGCCGCAAAGCTCTTGGTGGGAATGCAGCCCGTATTCAAACATGTGCCGCCGAGCTGATCTCTTTCTACAAGAGCAACCTTAAATCCAAGCTGCGACGCTTTGATTGCTGCAACGTATCCGCCGGGGCCGGCGCCGATAACTATGACATCATAATTCATGAAACTGTTATTCTCCTTTTCTTTTCGCCTTCAACATCGATTTTTATCCAAACAGTTTTTTCCGGAAGAAGTTTAGGAAATTTATCGGCCCATTCTATAACCGAAACGCCCTTCCCGTCAAAGTATTCTTCAAGGCCTATATCCAAACACTCATTTTCGCTCCCCAGCCTGTACCAGTCGAAATGATAAATCGGCATTTTTCCGCCTTCGTATATATTGAGAATTGTAAACGTCGGGGAATTTACGTAATATTTTCTGCTTATATGAAAGCCCGCCGCAAGCCCCTGCACGAATAAGGTTTTGCCGGCGCCAAGTTCTCCCACAAGCGCAATTACCTCCCCGCCCTTAAGGCCCGCCGCAAACTTCACGGCAAATTCTCTTGTTTCATCGGAAGATTTTGTAACGATTATAGAACTCATTTGATATTGGCAATAAGTTTAAGGATATTCGGCAGGTGATTTATGATGTCGGAAGCTATCAAACCCCTTTCGCCATTTTTTTCAGCTGCCATATCTCCGGCTAGCCCGTGAACATAGACTCCGGCAATGACAGATTCTATGACAGGAATCCCCTGCGAAATAAATCCGGCAATTACGCCGGTCAAACAATCGCCTGTGCCTGCCGTTGCGAGCCCGGGATTTCCGGTGGGATTAATAAAAATAACCCCCTCGGGGCTTGAGACAACCGTTCTATATCCTTCTTTTTCCCGCAAGCCTTGACATTTCGCCCGGATGCGGCGTTAGAATTACCGGATTTTTTCTGCCGCTTATTGAAGCGATATTATCGGCTATGCAGTTGAGGCCATCCGCATCGATTATTAGCGGAGCTGAACTTTTTTTGGCGATTTCCCGGACGAAAGATTTTGTGGCTTCTTCAGTTCCTATTCCGGGCCCCAAAGCTACAACCGATTTATCCTTTAAATTTACTTTGGAACTTTTGCCAAAGAAACCTTTATCCCCGTCTTCAACCGCTTCGTACATCACTTCCGGCGAATGCGTATCGAATTTAGCATAAGCGGTTTTCGGGAGGGCATAAGTCACAAGGCCGCACCCGACGCGAAGCGCTGCTCTGCTTGCAATAAGCCCCGCGCCTATTTTTCCGGTCGAGCCTCCGACAATAAGCACATGCCCGAAACTGCCCTTATGAACATCTTTTTCGCGCGGCCCGAAAAAATCGGCAAACATGTCGGGCGTTATGAGATAATGTTTTGTGTCGGTTTTTTTTACAAGTTCGCCCGGAATGCCGATATCCACCACCTCGATTTCATGCGCATATTCGGAACCTGTATTGGTCATCAGCCCCACTTTTGGAAGTCCGAATGTAACGGTTAATCTTGCTCTGATAGCGGACCCAAGAGGCCTGCCTGTATCGCTTGAAAGGCCTGAAGGAATATCGACGGAAACAACCGGTTTTACAAGCTTATTGATAAACTCGATTGCGGTTTTATATTTCCCCGCAACTTCATTTGAAAGCCCGGTTCCAAAAATGGCATCAACAATACAGACAGACTCCTCAAATTTCTTTAAATATTTCTTGATATCGCTCTCGGAAATTACTTCGAAAACATCGATTCCTTTTCCAGCAAGCCTGTCCCAGTTGGTTCTTGCATCATCCTTAAACTCAGTCCACGGAGCAAGCAGGAAAACCGCGACAGCAAAACCGCTTTCTTTGAGATACCGCGCCGCAACAAGTCCGTCGCCTCCGTTATTTCCCTTTCCGACAACGACCGAAACCAAGCCTTTCCGTGAAAAGCGCTTTTTCACAGCCTCCGCAACGCCTTTGCCCGCGCGTTCCATTAAATCGATTGACGGGACTCCACTTCTTATGGCAGCTGAATCCAGCGCTAGCATCAAAGATGAGGTGACAAGCTTCATGAAAAAGATTTATCCTTCAAGAATCACGTTTGCAATTCCGTAATTTCCGTCGTGAGAAACCATCAGATGAACATGCTTTACGCCTTTAGCTTCGACATGCTTTTTGATTTTATCGTACATATTCACGGCCGGCCTGTTTTCCTTTTCGCCTATTTCAATGTCCAGAAAATTTATTCCCTCGGTCTCTTTCGGGTAAAGAGCTTTAATAAAGGCTTCTTTGGCAGCATATCTCGTGGCGAATCTTTGAGCCGGATTCTTTTTATTATTGCAATAGCTGATTTCCCGCTCGGTAAAAATCCTTTTCAAAAATTTATCCTGCCAGCGGAAAATTATTCCTTCCATTCTTCTTACATCAACCAAATCTATTCCAATTCCTATAATCATAAAATTAACCTCCTACAAGTTGCTTCATCTCCATCAAAGATGGGGGGAACGACTCGCTCGTCAAACCTCGCTCCTTCCCCCCATACCCCTCTCACTCGCACTGACTAAGCCAGATGCTCGTTCGCCTATTAAAAGTTGCTTCATCTCCGTAACGGCCTGCAATAAGCCGACAAAGACCGCTCTGGCGATAATCGCATGGCCGATATTGTATTCAACTATCTGAGGAATCTCTTTCACAACCATGCTCGTATTATCGTAATTCAGTCCGTGCCCGGCGGCAACATGCAATCCCAGTTCATCCGCCCTTATAGCAGATTTTTTAAGCCTCGTCAGCTCATTTCCGCCATTTTTATCTTTAAAAAGTTCACAGTATTTTCCGGTATGCAATTCAACGGCATGCGCGCCAATCTCTTTTGAGGCGTCAACCTGCTCGGTTTCAGGATCTATAAACATGCTTACAGCTATAGAATGTTCTTTAAGAAACTTAATATAAGTCCTTAATTTATTAAAGTATTTTACCACGTTCAGGCCACCTTCGGTGGTGAGCTCCTGCCTTTTTTCCGGAACAAATGTGCAAACATCGGGTTTTACTTCGGCTGCAATATCTACAATTTTATTATCAGCGGCAAGTTCAAGATTCAATGGAATAGAAACAGTTTTCCTTAAAGTTCTCAAATCATGTTCCTGAATATGCCTCCGGTCTTCTCTCAGATGAATGGTGATCTGATCCGCGCCGGCATTTTCAACTATCGCCGCGGCGGTTAAAGGGTCGGGGTAGCGGACATTTCCCCTGACCTGCCTTAGAGTTGCCACATGATCTATATTAACGCCCAGTTTCATTTCAACTATCCAAGATGCCTGATAATTTCTTCGGCGAGACCGTCTGCAAGAGATTTCAGACGGGCCTGATGCTCGCCTTCTATCATTATTCGCGCCATCATTTCGGTGCCTGAATAACGCAAAACCAGTCTTCCGCGATTTCCAAGCTCCTGTTCGATTTTTCTGATAGAAGTCGCTATTGCAGGAATTTGCGAAAAATCTTTTTTCTGCTTCACTTTAACAT
>JACPAJ010000090.1 GCA_016180865.1 Deltaproteobacteria bacterium | reverse complement strand
GTCCGGAGCTTTGCAGCCGGACATTAAAATAGGCGATATGGTCGTTTCCAGCGGCGCTCTGAGGCTGGAAAACACATCCACTTGCTTTGTCCATGAAGGCTATCCCGCAGTTGCATGCCATGAGGTAATATTATCGCTGATGACCGCGGCCGGTAAACTGAACCTGAAATATCATCTCGGCATAACCGCTACAGCGTCCGGATTTTACGGGGCTCAGGGAAGAAAAACTCCTTTTTTTACGCCGAAAAATACCGATATTTTGAATGAACTGGAAAGAATGAAAATACTTAATATGGAAATGGAGTCGTCCGCCCTTTTCACTATGTCGAGCCTTGCCGGATTCAGATCCGGAACAGTTTGCGTCGTAATCGCCGAAAGAACTGCAAATAAATTCATCGATAAAGATACGCTTGCGCGCGTTGAGGTCGATTGCATAAAAATCGGCCTCGGAGCGGTTGAAATTCTGGCAAAAATGGATAAAGCGCGCGGCAAAGCCGCATACTGGCTGCCGACAATGGGAGTATAAAACAACTTTGCAAAATAAAGGGGGCTATCATGCAAAATCACGGGCGTCTGACTGGATGGATTGAGGTCGTATGCGGTCCTATGTTTTCCGGAAAAACGGAAGAACTCATCCGACGGATGAAGCTTGCCCTGATTGCAAAACAGCGCGTTCAGGTTTTTAAACCCCAGCTAGACGACAGGTATGCGGATGAATATATTATTTCCCACTCCGAACAAAAAGTTGTCTGCACGCCCGTAAAAAGCTCGGCCGACATCCTTGCGCTTGTGCGGGACAACACCCGCGTCGTGGGCGTTGACGAAGCCCAGTTTTTCGACGACGGCATCGTAGATGTCTGCGAAAAACTTGCCAATCGCGGCATACGCGTTGTTGCGGCAGGCTTGGATCAGGATTTTATGGGTGCTCCTTTTGGAAAAATGCCGGAGCTTTTGGCGGTAGCAGAATCAGTTTTAAAACTATCGGCCGTCTGCATGGTTTGCGGCGGCGAGGCCACAAAATCGCAGCGGCTTGTCAAATCAAAGGAGCAGATAGTTGTCGGAAGCGGAGAATTGTACGAAGCCCGCTGCCGCGCATGCCACGATCCGGATTTATCGCTTGAAAAAGAGATTCCATCTGTGCCGGTCTCGCGAAAGACTCATGTCGTGGGAGAACAGATAGAACAAATATAAATAAATTTTCGTGAAAACCATTTCTACAACCTTAATTGAACTGCCGGCAACTGCCGATGGCAGGCTTTACGGAAAGTTATCGGATGATATCTATTCATTCTTCCGCCTTCCGTCAAGAGCGACCGATCTCTTAACAGCTATTGCTATAAAGGCCGGCTATAATGATACGATAGCTTTAAACCCGTCCTTTAACAAAGCTCGCGGGCGCTTTACGCTGCCGCAGATGAAGCGGATCGCGGCCTCCGACGTCGTCGGGATATCAACCATTACGCGCACGGCGCCGCAATCGTACGAGCTTGCCGATTATATAAAGCGCGCGAATCCTAAAGCAAAAGTAATCATCGGTGGACCGCATGCAAGCGCGCTGCCTGAAGAAGCCCTCCTTCACGGAGACATCGTGGTAACCAACGAAGGGGACCATACATTTGTAGAGCTGCTGAATCATATGGCAAATGGCGGCGATCTGCACGGCATTTTGGGAATTGCATTTAAAAATGAAGCCGGCGAAATTACCCGCACACCTAAAAGGTCATTTTTAACCAATGAAGAGCTCTCAAACCTTCCATTCCCAATATATTCCAAAAACGTGCTGGATGGCATTACGCATGTTGTAATAAACACTTCCCGCGGCTGCCCTTACGCGTGCGAATATTGCGCGGTTATAGAAAATTTCGGCCGGGAATTTAGATTCATGGATATTGAGCGAACAATTGAATTAATACAGCATACCCTTGCTCAAACGCGAAAGACCGTATTCTTTGGCGACGATAACTTTGCCGCATCCCCGAAAAGGGCTAAAACCCTGCTCGAAGAGATATTAAACCGCGGTATAAAGATGCCGCAGGCTGATTTCCCCGACCGGGATCGCGGAACGAATGCCGCCGGTGTTATGCATCGCGATGTCAGCCTGGGCCTGCTCTTTCATGGCATCAGCGATCAGGTTGCCTAAAATCGAATCTTCTCCCCGGGCGTGGGAGAGCTCCCCCTGGGTTCGGCCGATTACGCGGGAAAGCTGTTGGTTCACCTTGTTCTTATACGGCTCGATTAACCGCAAAATTTTAGGATCCTGGCCTATTTCATCAACCCACAAATCAATCAGCCGGTGCTCGAACTTTTTGATCTTTTTGGTCTTGGGATCCAAGGTAAGCTCAAGCTTGTCCAGCGCCGAAAGGTAAGAGCCGCTTTGAACGATGATCGTTTTGTTTTTTGGCTCCTGGTAGGCCGAGGTCAGGCGCGTGTGGCTGTGGCCGCCTAAAATTAAATCAATGCCCGGGACCTGCCGGGCCAAATACCGGTCATCCTCAAAATCCTCCCCCTCTTTGGCAAACCCGATATGGGTCAAAAGAATAATCAGATCGCATTCCTCCTCCCTCCTTAAACGGCCGGCCAATTCTTTGGCCGAGTTGACGGGCCGCAAGAACTTAAGCCTACGCACATGCCTGGGCAAAGTCAGAACCGGGGTGTTCTGCGTGATCAACCCGATGATGCCCACCTTGACCCCCTCTTTTTCCTTAATAATGTAAGGCGTGGCGTATTCCGGCCTGGAAGGCTCCTCTTTTTTGACGTAACGCTTCATGATATTGGCGGCTAAAAGAGGGGCCTTCAATTTCTTAGACAGAGCCAGCAGTCTTTTCTCGCCAAAATCAAACTCATGATTGCCGACGGCGACAGCGTCATAACCCAACGCATTGGCCGCCTCCAAAACCCCCTCGCCGTTGGTCAAGTTGCCTTCCGGAGAGCCGAAAAATAAATCTCCGGAATCCAGCAAAAGATAGGGGCCTTTCTCCTGGCGGACGATCTGGGCCAGAACGGCGAACCCGCCGATCAAACGCTTAGGGTTCTCCTTATGAAACGAAGCCTCTCGCGGCGAAATATAGCCATGAATGTCGTTGGTGTGATAGATGACAAGCTTCTCGGCGTGAAGCGTGAAGAGTGAGGCGTGAAGCGTTAGAAATAAACAATAAAAAACAATATCATAGGAACAAGCTCAAAAACAGTTGTCTTTATATAACAACTGAATTTGGCGATTGCCTCAGAGGTTAATGAATGTAATGAAATATTGTTGACCGAAATGGTAATACGTGGGTTTTTTAATGATCTTGGATTAGTTGAGATTGGATGTCTGCTTACTATTTTTATCACTGAAAAAGACGGAATACATTTGGATGTGTATCAATCTGGTGCTGATCAGCGCGAGATTGACACCGTGTCCACGGTTCAGTGTGAGCTTGATACCGCGATTCGATCACAGACTGACATCATATATGAACATTCTAAGAGCCCACTTCAAATTAGGGAATGTCTTCAACGAGTCGCTGCTCTGATACGAGAGTTGGATCCGTCGGAATTAAATAGTAATGATCACAATGACTGGAGTATTCATCTTGACATGATGGTACCAGTTTTCATGTGGTTAAGTTATGATCCGGATGTTACTGATTATATTGATATCTATTGTGGTAATTTCATTAAAAACATGATTAAGCTCTGTCATCTTGGGGAGACTGTGTCTAAGATGGCTAATAGGATTGAGGATTATCTGCTGGTTCGTAAACTAGCTGACCTAGAGCAGATCGTCATGAGAGGAGTTGTTACCGTTAATTCTCTCTATGTTAACAACATTTAGATGTACGTTAATTATTAAGTTAATAACTATGTCATTAATATGGCATTGATCCTGACTGTTAAGAAGAAATCAAAGAGTAAGTCCAAGGATAACCCTAA
>JACPAJ010000089.1 GCA_016180865.1 Deltaproteobacteria bacterium | reverse complement strand
AAATGGATCGAGAAAACTGAAACAGAAAACAGAAATTAGAAAATAGATTTTTTAGTAGTTTGCAAAGAGGGTGACCAAGTGGCCGAGAGGATGCTATTATTTGGCCGATCAGACTAAAAGAGCAATGATTTCGGCTGTCCTAAACTTATGTGAAGGCAATGGCAAAAGATCCTCTTCAGCTGAAAGAAGGCGATTTTTTGAAATATCGATGGGCTCTATTTCTGAAGTATCTGCAGGTATTGATCTTGCCAGAACATTTGGCCTCATTAAACCGAACGAAGCGGAATCTCTAAAATCTCTTCTCAAGCTGGCTTATGTTAAAATTAATGCTTTGCCATAAACAGCTGTTCATCTGTTTTCACGATCAGTTTTCTTGTTCACAAATCTTTGGATTTTGTCACTTAAAGACTATTTTTTTAGGCAATCATTGCATCAAGCTGCGATTTTGGAACCGCGCCTGTAACCTGATTAATAACGCTGCCGTTTTTAAATAATATAATGGTTGGAATTCCTCTGATGCCGTATTTTGCGGCCGTTTCCGCCGATTCATCGACATTTACCTTGCAGACCAGAACTTTCCCGTCGTTTTCTTCGGCAATTTTATCAATTAACGGAGCAATAGCTTTGCATGGCCCGCACCACGGAGCCCAGAAATCGACCAGAACGGGGATTGGAGATTTTAAAACAACCTCATTAAAAGTCTGATCATTGACAAAATGCACAAGTTCTGTCGCCATTATATGCCCCCTTATTTCAATGATTATCTCTTTGAATACTGGAAGCGCTTGCGGGCTTTTTTGCGTCCGTATTTTTTGCGTTCTTTTACTCGCGGATCGCGGGTCAGAAAACCGGCCTTTTTAAGCGGCTTTCTATAATCCGGATTCATCGAAAGCAGCGCTCTCGCAATTCCGTGTTTTAAAGCATCTGCCTGTCCTGAAACGCCGCCGCCGCAAATATTGGCGTCAATATCAAAACGCCCGGTTGTCCCCGTAATTTTAAACGGCTGCTGAACAATCATCTGCAGAGCTAAGCGGCCGAAATACTGCTCATAGGTTTTTTTGTTAACGATAATGTTTCCGGTGCCCGGAATCATTCTGACGCGGGCTATCGAACATTTTCTTCTGCCGGTTGATGCGAAACATGTCTGTTTTGTCATAAAAATTAGCTGCTAATAAAATGCGCCTTATGGGGATGTTCCGTGCCTGTATAAACCTTGAACTTTTTCAGAATCGCTTCGCTTAAATAGTTATGAGGCAACATTCCCTTCACCGCTCTCATTATTAACTCCTCCGGATGTCTTTCAATCAGTTTCTCCGCATTAGACTCGCGCAAGCCGCCAAAAAATCTGCTGTGCCAGTAATACATCTTATCCTGCATTTTATTGCCGGTAAGCTTCACTTTTTCGGCGTTAATAGCCACAACATAATCGCCGCTATCGACATTGGGGCTGAAATCGGCTCTATGCCTTCCCCTGAGAATGTCGGCGATTCTTGTTGCCGCACGGCCCAGAGGCTGGTCCTTTAAATCGATTAAAACCCATTTTCTTTCCTTTATTGCTTTAGACATATCTTCTCCGTATTGGGAGGCGTTCTTATACCTTTGAATCGCACTTTGTCAAGCCAAATTCGCTATTTCCACAGGCCGGAGGTATTTTCCTCCCCCCAGTACAACTTATACATGAGATCCAGCCCCTTTTCTGAATAGCATTGCCTTGTGCTCGGAAACCCTAAACATAACGGCATTGCAAGGTGCGCAAGATTACTGCGATATATTGCCCCGGCCCCGCCAGCAACCCCCCCGCACCTCGATAGACCATCGAAAATGACAGCGCTTGACTCAACGAGGCTTCTCCTTGTGGTATCTTCCATATTAAAGACAAGAAGCGCCGGCAGGCCGGTTGTAAGGTAGCCATTCATTAAACCAATAAAATGTTCTTTTTCTTCTTCCGTTGCGTTATCATAAAAATAGTTAAAACTGCGTGCCAAATAGGCGTAACGTTCCAAAAGGCTTCTCAGCATAATTACTCCGTCTCCGTCTTTTTGCTTTGTCTTCTTAATTGCCTCCTTAACCCGCTCGTCCCCCAGTTCCTGTATATCATAAATTCCCCAGCCTACTTTGTATCCGATATTATGATAAAATTTTGGTCCGCTGCCTTTTAAATGATTCGATACCATTTGCATCGCATCATTTTCATTCTTTTCATGATCGGAACCTCTCAAAACCTCACGATATGCATGCCTTAGGATAACATCCAGACAAAGGATATGTTCCGGCTTTGGCTCATCTTTGTACTTAATAACCGCGTCATAAAATCTCTTCCAAAAATCTGGGGTGCCCTGAATATTCGGGCTAATTTCAAATAGCTTCACAAAGCCGCCTTTTTTAAGAAACGCTTCGGCGAGGCTATCGGCTAAAAATCTCTCCGCAAATTTCCTTGCACCTTCAATGTCATAGAGACCGGCAATTTCATCCGGAGTGCAAATGCTGGTTATCATATCGGCCAGAGCCTGATATGTATTAAGGTCCTCCTTCGGCACTTTTTCCCATGTATTATCCAGCGATAACCTGTCTAACGCTTTGGCGTCTTTCTGCCTCACGGCATCGGCGATTGCATTTTTCAGTATTTCCTTTGCGTTCGCCGCTGATTGAATTTGGCCGCAATTCGCAATAGCCTTTACGAGAGTGAAACCGACCAGATCTTCTTTTTTCTCCGCGCTTTCGATAATGGCAACGGCCGCATCGCAAACTTCGTCTGTTTTTATATTGGGTTTTGCCCATCCAAGGGGTTCATAAGCTTTTATCTTGTCGGTAGTTGCAAATTTATTGCTCTTCAACATTTCAATAAAAAGAGGCCCCATGCCTTCCAGATCAGTGAATTCAAACCACACTTGAAGCGGCGTATTGGAATATTTTTTATAGAGGGTTCTAATATCCGCGGATGTCATCATCCCATAAAGAGACAAGACACTTCGCCATTGATAACCGCTTAAAGCGCCCGGATTTGCAAACATGTAAGAAAGAACCTTCTCTTTGTATTTATTATTTAAATCGAGATAAGCAAGATTGTAGCCCGCTTTTTCAGGCGTCCAGCTGCATCTCCTCTTGCCGGACATTGCATCTACGATTAGTTTACAGAGCTTGTCGTCGCTTGGATCATCGCCATTTTTAAGATTTCCAACCGAACAATCATTAAGAAAAAATTCTTTGGCCTCTTTTCTTACGGCAGCTAATTTTCCTGTGCGCGCCAATTCCGCATCGGTGAGATTTGCATGTCCTTTTATCTGTTCCCATAGAATGTTTACGGCATCTTTGGAATGCCACTTTCTCTCATAGCTTATTCCCCACCATGAATCGTCTGTTTTCAGCCTTCCATTTTCCTTATAATAGAGATATTTTAATTTTTCAGCAAAAGGCTTCCAGCAGCTGTCGTTCTTAAAACAGCCTTGGATCGCTCTCTCAACGTCGCTCAAACAAACTTGCGACCTATTCTCGGCAAGATCGCTAAAAGACGGATCACCATCATCATAAGTAGGTCTCTCAGGCAGAATACCGGCTAGTCTTCCAAAAAAACTATCTATTATAGCCGATTGTTTTTCATTTAAACATGAATCCGATTTATTAACCATAATAAATCTCCTTTAATGTTTGTCATTGCGATCCGCCGAAGGCAGAGAAGCAATCTCCATCAACCAATTGATTTCATGAGATTGCCACGGCCCCTCCGGGGCCTCGCAATGACTTTTCCAATGTTTTATCTTCTTTCATATTATTCGACAATTGTCAAAATTAGTTGCTAAGTTTTTTATTTGTCTTCAATCCCGTATTTCGGACAATAATCTGTTCAGATATTTGAAATGACTCGGATAGGCTTTCATCCTTACCGATTTATTTTTTCTTTTATAATCATAACGTTACC
>JACPAJ010000088.1 GCA_016180865.1 Deltaproteobacteria bacterium | reverse complement strand
AAACGTGCTGTAGCTTGGCTCGAAAAGAGGGTTTTGATGGTCATATTTTTTATAAAAATCGCCCATTTTTACAATAAAATGCGCACCAACACGATGTGCGTTTACTCCCTTTTGCGGTTTTGATCCGTGCGCCTGCACTCCTTTTGAAGTAACTTTCAGCCAGATAGTCGATTTCTCAGCTATTTCGATTGTCTCGCCTTTAGAATCGCCGCTGTCCGGGGCCACAACCATGTCATTTTTGCTGAAGATATTTTTGTTTTTCTTTAAAATATGCTCTACACCGTATTGGCTCCCATTTTCTTCGTCCGATACAAGTAAAAAACCGATGTTTATGGGAGGAATGACATTTTCTTCTTTGAATGCTTTTGCAACAAAAATGCCGCTGACTATTGCTTGATGGTTGTCTTCCGAACCTCGCCCGTAAATTTTTCCGTCTTTAATTGTAGCTACGAAAGGATCGGTATTCCATAATTTAATGTCGCCCTCCGGAACAATATCCATATGGGCCATTACCCACATCGTCCTGCTCGAATCTTTGCCTTTCAATTTTGCGATATAATTTGGCCTGATTCCTCCCTCCGCATCGTTGCGAGGGCAGTGATATTCTTCAATTTCAGTAAAGATGTTTTTAATAATCGGCTCCAAATATTTTGCCTTTGCAAATTCTCCTTTGCCGCCGCTGACAGGAGAAATGGCTTTTATGGAGATCAGTTTTTTTTGCATTTCAACCATTTCGCTTTTGTAGCTTTCAATTCTCTTTGATATTTTTTCAAACAAATTCTTGTCCATGATTTCCTCCTTTTTTATTGCCAAAACCTGCCATAGTGCTAATTGACAGAAACGTCAAATATTAAATTTGGAGGTAACTATGGAATCCGTGATTAGATTTATTGATAAGAAGCATGATAACTATCTCAACGAACTTCGGGATTTTTTAAAAATTCAAAGCATTTCCAGCGATTCCACAAAAAATGGCGAGACCAGAAGGTGTGCTGAATGGGTAGCTTCTAATTTAAAATCTTCCGGAGTAGAGAATATTCAAATACTTGAAACAGGCGGCCATCCGGTAGTTTATGGCGACTATCTGCACGCAGCTGATAAACCTACCGTGCTTATTTACGGGCATTATGACGTTCAACCGGTCGATCCAATAGAGGCGTGGGGCACAAAACCATTTGAACCGGTGATTAAAGGGGGCAACATTTATGCCCGTGGCGCAGCAGACGATAAAGGCAAGTTGTTTGCATTTATAAAGGGTGTTGAAGCATGGCTTGCTGTCCGCAAAGCCCTGCCGATAAACGTGAAATTCTTTATCGAAGGCGAAGAGGAGTGCGGCTCCACGCATACCGATTCGTTCTTGGAAGAACATAAGAAGCTCCTGGCGGCCGATGCCGTTGCATTGAGCGATACTGCGTGGTTTGCCGAGGGTTTCCCTTGTATTCAGACTGCGCTCCGGGGGCTTTGCTACATGGAGATTACGGTCAAAGGGCCCGACCACGATCTTCATTCCGGCTCGTTTGGCGGCATTGTGGCCAATCCGCTGAACGTTCTTGGCCATATTATTGCCGGACTTCAAGATGAAGATGGAAAAATACTGATACCGGGTTTTTATGATGATGTCTTGAAGCCGACAGATGAAGAATTGGAAGGATTTAAAAAACTTCCTTATAATGACGCCGAGATGAAAAGATGCGCAGGCGTCAGTTCGATATGGGGTGAGAGCGAATTTACGCCGCTTGAGCGGATCTGGATAAGGCCGACGTTGGATGTGAATGGTCTTATTGGAGGTTACACCGGGGAGGGGTCAAAAACCGTCATCACCACTCGCGGTACTGCAAAGATCAGCATGAGGCTTGTTGCCGATCAAAATCCAGTTAAGATTGCCAAGCAATTTGAACAATATGTAAAGAAAATGGCGCCGAAGGGGATAGAGCTTGAAGCAAAAAAACTTACCAGCGCCTATCCTGTCCATTTTCCAGCCAGCAGCAAATTCGTGCAGGGCGCGTCAAGGGCCATGGAACAAGCATTCGGCAAAAAACCGACCTTTATTAGGGAGGCGTTTTCAATTCCGATTACATATAGTTTTTTAAAAATCCTGAATGCCCCGTCAGTTTTAATTGCTTTGGGTCATCCGGATGATAATCTCCACGGCCCAAACGAAAAGTTCAGCCTTGAACATTTTTTCGGCGGTATAAAGATGGCGGCCTACTTTTTAAATGAGTTCTAGAATCTTTCATAATGAGAATCATTACTTTCAAACGCTGCGGACGTGAAATTTCTGAAATCGGATCGCATTTATTAAATCAGCACGGCGATTCGATATTGCCTTTTGCCGATATGGCAAAAAAACAAGGGATTGCAAATTTTCCTATAACTATGAAAGGCTTTTTGCGCGCCGGCGAGTCAGCTATGGCAAAAGCCAAGACTTGGGTTCAAACACCGCAAGAAAATCTCTTAATTTCAGCTGGCCAAATTGAATATTTACCTCCTATTACCGATGCCGACAAGTTCTTATGCGTCGGCAAAAATTACCACGCGCATTTGGAAGAATTAAAACGGGCTAATTTAATCAAAGAAATTCCGCAAGAACCCACTTCGTTCGTGAAGCTGAATTCCTGCTTATCAGGGCATAATGCCGAGGTAATAAGGCCTGACGGTGTAACGCGTTTAGATTATGAGCCCGAATTGGTCTTCGTGATCGGAAAAAGAGCCTCGAACGTTAAAAAAGATCGCGTCTTTGATTACGTCGCAGGAGTCACTATTTTAAATGATCTAACCTGCCGCGACTTGCAACAAAAGGAAATAGCATCTGGTTCGCATTTTTGGACCTGTAAAAATATCCCTGGATTTGGACCTCTTGGCCCTGAAATCATTACAATGGACGAAATTCCCGATCCTTATGATTTATGGCTGACTTGCTCCGTCAATGGCGAGGAAAGAATGAGAGCGAACACTAAAGATCAAATCTGGAAAATTGGCGATATTTTGGAGCATTTTTCAAGATTTATTCCAATCGAGCCGGGTGACATGTTTTCAACGGGGGCGCCCGGCGGCGTGGCAATCGGCAAAAAAAATGCCGCCGATTTTTTCTTAAAACCTGGCGATATGGTTGAATGCGGTATTGATGGAATCGCCACACTGAGAACGAAGATTGTAAATAAGAACTTCCAGCTATAGAAATAAATCTTAATTAGTCATGCAGCTTTCAGAAATCTGAGCGGCAGGCTGTTCCGTTTTGCGAACATATCAATAGAGTATTCATCAAACAGCATTAAAAACGCTATATATTTTTATGCTCGTGTTGATTGGCACAAAAATTGCTTATACGTTGTTGTTATGTTGTTGGGTTAATCGCGAGGAGACATCATGATAATAATAATAATAGATACGCTTAAAGACGCTTTGCTGTTTGTATTATCCGTGCTGTATGACGACAGTGTCTATCTTTCTTTGGGAATTCTTATTGCAGTTGCCATAAAAACATATGTTGATTTTGATAAACTCAAACACTTTTTTTCCAGAAGCTCCGGCGTTTCGATTTTTTCAAGCGTTGCCTTTGGCGCTTTCACCCCGTTTTGCGCGTGCGGAACGATGGCTATAACGCTTTCTATGCTGGCTTCCGCGCTGCCGTGGGGCCCGATAATGGCATTTTTGACGTCGTCAGCGCTTATGTGCCCCAGCACATTTGTTTTGTATTCCGGCGTTGTGGGATTAGGTTTTGCAATTGCCGTAACTCTTTTGGTACTCTTCGTTCATGAAAAAAAGAAGGAGGTGGGCAACCGACCAAAACAACTCTTTCACATTGCGTTACACTCTTTGCGTCCTCAACTCCTCTTTTTTCTTGGTATTAGTTTTCTTTTTTCTCTCGGCAATAGCTCTGATGCATTTCTCCTCCTTCGCGCACATAATCTAGGTTTTTCAACAACCCTGGTCGTTTTGACGTATGTGCTCTATAACAT
>JACPAJ010000063.1 GCA_016180865.1 Deltaproteobacteria bacterium | reverse complement strand
CAGCCTTCGTTAGCCGCGCCGCTGCAATTTTCATCGGCTTAACCCGCATCGCAAATCTCCGGCACACCCGGGTTTATGCTAGAATTATCATCATTGCAATCGCCGCCGCACGAGGTGACCCCATCGCCATCGACATCAAAAAGCTCGTCAACTTTCCCGTCGCCGTTATTATCAACTCCGTCGCAAACCTCCGGATCGCAGACATCCGGCAGGCCGTCGCCATCGGCATCGCTTAACGGAATATCTTCGCAGGTGCCGCAGGCATTTAAGCCCGGATCGTTGCAGACAACCGCATCTGCGCCGCTGCATTCGTTAGTGCCGCAGGCTCCGCACGAAGCTCCTGGAACTGCATCTATTGCCTCGCATCCGCCGCATGCATTTAAAGCGCCGCTGCCGATTGCTGTATTCTGGCATTCGCCGTTCAGCATATTGCAATCATCGGTTGTGCATTGATTAGCATCATCGCAATTTTTTGCCGCCCCTGTTTTACATTCGCCGATCGCGCATTGATCGCCGACTGTACATTCATTGCTGTCGGAGTTGCAAGAAGCGGCGTCGGGTTTAAATTCAGCGCTGCATTCTACTTTGCCGTCAGCACACTGGTAATTGCCGCTGCCGCCGCACTGCGCGGGATCTCCAACGGAACACTGAACTCCAAGCAGAGCGTCATCGCCGCTGCATTTGTCGCATTTATTCTGAACTCCATCACCGTCATCATCGGCTTTTTCAGTTTCGGCCAGCGTTTCGGGACATGTGTCGTCGGCGTCTAATATGCCGTCGTTATCGTCGTCGGGATCGGCATTGTCGCCGACACCGTCATTGTCGGCATCCTTTGTTTCGGCTGCATCTTTTGGGAGCGCATCGCTTTCATCTGTAACGCCGTCATTATCATCGTCCGGATCGCAGACATCGCCTAATTTATCGCCGTCGAAATCAGCCTGATCGGCGTTTGCCATTGTCGGACAATTATCTGCGCCGTCTAAATCACTGTCACTGTCAACGTCCGTACATGCATCGCCAAAACCATCATTGTTAAAATCAGCCTGATCGGCATTGGCCGCAAGCGGACAGTTGTCATTTGAATTTAAAACTCCGTCGTCGTCTTTATCGGCATCGCTTTCGGTCGGATCCAGCGGGAAATCGTCTTCTGCATCTGCAACGCCATCGCCGTCGTCGTCCGAATCGCATTCGTTTCCAAAATTGTCGCCGTCGGTATTTGCCTGATCGGCATTTTTTGCCAGCGGGCAATTATCCGTTGCGTCCGGCACAGCGTCGTTATCATCGTCCGTATCGCACGCATCGCCACTGCTATCGCTGTCGTTATCGGATTGGTCTATATTGGAAATAACGGCGCAATTATCGGTTGCATCCGGAATACTGTCGCCGTCATCGTCTGCATCACATACATCGCCGCTCTTATCTCCGTCTAAATCCGCCTGATTGGCGTTAGCGCTCTCCGGACAGTTATCATCCTTATCGATTACGCCGTCGCCGTCCGAATCGACATCGTCCACATCGGCAACGCCATCGCCGTCGTCATCCGCATCTGCGTTATTTCCTACGCCATCGTCATCATCATCCGTGGTTTCTGTGGAATCCAGCGGGAAGGCATCGCTATCATTTGCCGCGCCATCGCCATCGATATCGCCATCGCAGGCATCGCCTGTTCCATCTGCATCCAAATCAGACTGGTCGGCATTTGCAACCGCAACACAATTATCTATTGCATCGGCTATGCCGTCATCATCGGCATCCGTATCTTCGGCAGCTGCCTCTTCTGCCGATGCTGCTTCTTCGGCAGCTTCCTCAGCGGTTTCTTCCGTCGCGGCTTCTTCCGCAGATGATTCCTCCGCGGTTGTCTCTGCCGCAGCAGTCTCTTCAGTTGTTTCTGATTTTACGCAAAGGCCGTCCTGACATGTAAGCCCATCTAGACACTCGTCATCCGCCGCGCACGAACCGCCCTCTGCGATGCTTCCGACCGGAGAGACAATCTCTTCGACTCCGCCGCCGCCGCTACTCTTTTTGGCTCCGCCGCCGCAACCATAGGCAGCTACAATGCCGAAGACTGCTGCTAATATAATGATGAGTAATGATCTTTTCATAAAATTAGTCGTAAAATAGCATTACAATTGTTTATACTAGCAAATTATATGCCATCATGCAAATTTATAATGCCTTGATTTTCAAAGGGTTAAGAAAGGCTGATAAACCGATATCCTCTCGAAAAGATAAAAATATGATCCGGGCTGTCAATTGATTGACTGAGCAAAGATTACAAAACCTTACTTAATGTGGCGCCAATTTCAGCGGGGCTTTTGGCTATTTTGACTCCGGCCGATTCGAGTGCCGCGACTTTTTCTGCGGCAGTGCCTTTGCCACCGGCAATAATCGCTCCCGCGTGGCCCATCCGTTTGCCTTTTGGAGCGGTCTGGCCGGCGATGAAAGCAACTACCGGCTTTTTCATGTGCGATTTTATAAACTGCGCGGCCTCTTCTTCCGCCGTTCCGCCGATTTCGCCGATCATTACAACCGCGTCCGTTCCTTTGTCAGCTTCAAATGCCGCGAAACAGTCTATAAAATTGGTGCCTGGCACCGGGTCGCCGCCAATGCCTATGCAGGTTGATTGGCCAAGGCCTAATTTTGTAAGCTGATCGACTGCTTCATAAGTAAGCGTTCCGCTGCGGCTTACAACTCCGATGCGGCCCGGTTTATGGATGGAGCCTGGCATGATGCCGATTTTTGCTTCGCCGGGCGTGATTATTCCTGGGCAGTTAGGGCCTATCAAACGCGTTTTGCCGTTTTCAATTGAACGCTTCACACGAACCATATCCAGCGTCGGAATTCCTTCCGTTATGCAGATTACAAGTTCGATTCCGGCTGAAACCGCTTCCAATATCGCATCCGCCGCAAATGCCGCAGGGACGAATATCATGCTCGCATTAGCGCCGGTTTTTTTAACCGCGCCTGCGACAGTGTCAAATATCGGCACGCCTTCCATGCTTTGGCCGCCTTTGCCGGGCGTAACTCCTCCGACAATTTTCGTCCCATATTCAAGGCATGCCTTGGTATGAAAAGCCCCCGCGCCACCCGTGATGCCTTGAACTATTACTTTCGTGTTTTTGTTTAGCCAGATACTCATATGCTTTTGACCGCTTTTTCCGCCGCTTCCGCAAATCCGTCCGCCGCGATGATATTCAATCCCGAGCCGGCTAAAATCTTCCGCCCTGCATCAACGTTAGTTCCCTGCAGACGCACAACCAGCGGAACTTTCACATGCATCTCGCGCGCTGCGGAAACAATTCCATCCGCCACCATATCGCACTTCACAATTCCGCCGAAAATATTTATCAAAATCGCCTTCACTTTCGAATCGCGCAAAATTATTTTAAACGCGGCTGCCACATTTTCTTTCGTCGCGCCGCCGCCCACATCTAAAAAATTCGCCGGCTCGCCGCCGCAAAGTTTTATTATATCCATCGTTGCCATCGCAAGACCGGCGCCGTTTACCATGCAGCCGATATTGCCGTTGAGGCTGATATAATTCAAATCGTGCTTTTTGGCTTCCATCTCGGACGGGTCTTCTTCGTCCAGATCGCGTAATTCCTCGAATTCCTTGTGGCGATAGAAAGCGTTATCATCGAAGTTTATTTTGGCGTCCAGCGCCAGCAAATCGGAGCTCTTTGTAATGACCAGAGGATTGATTTCCGCCAGCGAACAATCACAGGAGACATAGGCATTGTAAAGGCCACCCACAAACTTTACGAATTTTCCGACTAATTCTTTATCCAATCCAAGCCCAAATCCAAGTTCGCGCCCCTGATAACCCTGAAACCCGACAGCCGGATCAACCGCCATTTTAAATATTTTTTCGGGATGTTTTGAAGCAACCTCTTCTATCTCAACTCCGCCCTCGCGCGAAGCCATAATTGTCACGCGCGCTGTGGCTCGGTCTAAGACCATTCCCAAATAAAGCTCTTTTGCAATTTCGCAGCCTTTTTCTATCAGGACCTTCTTGACTTCTTTTCCTTCAGGGCCTGTCTGATGGGTTACAAGATTCCAATGCAGCATCTTTTTTGCCGCCTCGCGGGCTTCATCCGCTGTTTTGCAAACTTTTACCCCGCCGCCTTTGCCGCGCCCGCCGGCATGAATCTGCGCTTTCACAACAACCGTGCCGCCAAGCTCTTTTGCGGTTGAGTAAGCCTCGTCCGGCGTAAAGGCAATCCGCCCTTCGGGAACCGAAACACCGAATTTGCGCAAAAGTTCTTTTCCTTGATATTCGTGTATTTTCATGGCAGAAATTCCCGTCTCATATTTTTTAAAAAATCGCAAGGGAGAAAAATTATAGGAATAGAAATAGAAATAACTTGCCCCATCCACTTCATTTTGTTAGCCTTGCTGATTAATGGCGGATATAAAGCAAAAAGAGCGTATACTTGACATAATATTTAATAGGCTCGGCAAGGATGATTGCATAGTCTTCTTATTCGGTTCTTACGCAGCAGGCGAAGAGATAAAAAACTCCGATATTGACATCGGGATATTGTGCTCTAAAAAACCCGGCCTCCTTGCAGAAGTCGAAGAAGAACTTAATAGCATCACTCTAAGAAAAATAGATCTTGTAGATTTTTCTTCTGTAAGCAAGAAGGTGAAAGAAGAGGCTCTGAAGGAGATAAAAATATGGCACATAGGAAAAAATTGCCGCGGACTCTTGAAAAATTTGAAGCCGGATTCAATAAGTTAAAAGAAGCAGTTACAAAAGAATTCGAGGCAAAATTCGATAAGGATATAATCACTGAAATTGTGATAAAAAGATTTGAATACACATTTGAAACCCTATGGAAAACCTTAAAAGAGCTTCTCATTTCCGAAGGCATTGAAGCAACATCCCCGCTTAGCTGTTTTAAAGAAGCCTTTAACATCGGTCTGATTGAAAAGGAATACGAGGAAATTTTTCCACTCATGGTTAAGAAGCGAAACGAGATCGTACATATATATTCCGATGAAGATGCCTATGAAACTTATTTGCTGATAAAATCTACTTTTATAACCGCCATCCAGAGCCTGCATAAGAGTTTATTGGCTAGGTAGGTTAGCCATAATACGAAGACTTCTTTTATTGTTTTTTTTCCGATAAGACTGACAATAAGGTTGAAAAGGCCGATATTTCAACATTCCTTAAATAACGCTCTTTAGCCTCTTTCGGAGTCAATTGCCAACCACACACTCCATAATAACAATTAAATTGATTCCATGTGAGGTTGCTATCCAGCTTGCCAAAACCGCCAATGGATTGAATTTCACGTTCCATTTCACGCTTAGGAACCTCTCGTGAAAGTTCAACTGCTTTTGCCGCCGCAAACCCTGATTGATAAGTTGGGTCAAACTCACACAATTCCTGAGGTTTGCCATATACAAATTCATCAAAAATTTGCCGCGAGAATGAATCGCAGCTAATTTGTTCGATAGGAATGTATTCATTTTCTGGCAAAACCATGGAATCAACCCTTATGTGCATCCCCTCTCCATCCACGCCATCAATGACTTTATTAGAGATCATATCCTCATTTTCGATTTTCCACGCCGCCTGACCTTCTAACACCTTGTTCAATGTTTTAAATAAATCACTCATAAAATACCTCCATTTTTCAATGCCCTTTTCCTTATTTATATTGCTATTACTATTATCGGCCAATGTCAAAAAAAGTTGCGCACTTTTTTGAAAAAAAAAAAAAACAGACCTACAACTTATTGTTATAAATTAATATGTTAGCAATGTGGCCCAAGTTTTTATTTCTTTAGAACCGCCCTTCCGCATGCTTATAATACATCATTAGCGGTGCCTGGCACCGTGGGTGTAAATCACCCGATAAAAATCTTCTTTATGGCGCGTTTTGTGGAGTCCATCCCAAGCTCTGCGATGGCGTCGGTTAGAGGTATGCTTTTTGGACATGCGCGGAAGCAGTTTTGGGCGTTGCCGCAGTCTGTAAGGCCGCCCATTCCCATTACGGCATCAAGGCGCTCATGAGCATTAAACTTTCCGGTCGGATGCGAGTTGAATAGATTCACCTGGCCAAATGCAAATGCGCCCATGAATGTCGAGTGCGAATTAAACTGAGGGCACGCTTCGCAGCAGCACCCGCAGGTCATGCAGCGGGAATATTGATACGCTTTCAGCGATTGGTTTGGATCCTGCCTCGGCCCGGGGCCCATATTATGCGAGCCGTCTATTTCAACCCACGCATGAACTTTCTTAAGAGTGTCAAACATTTTTGAACGATCGACCATTAGATCCCGCACAACCGGAAATTTCGTCATCGGCTCCAAGGTTATCGGCTGATCAAGCTGGTCGATCAATGCCGAGCATGCCTGCCTCACATGGCCGTTAATAACCATCGTGCAGGCGCCGCAAACCTCTTCAAGGCAGTTGCACTCCCAGACAACGGGCGTAACTTTTTCTCCGCGCACGTTTACCGGCTCGCGGCAAATCGCCATAAGGCTTGAGATGACATTCATCTGGGGCTTATATGGAATTTCAAACTCGTCCCAATAGGATGGTGATCTTGGCGAATCCTGCCGGCGAATTTTTATTCTTATCAATTGTTGCATACGTTTATTGTCATTCCTGCGAAAGCACCGTGCCCGCCGTGTAGTCGTGGCGGGGGAATCTCGTTCGTGCACACTGGATCCCTCCGCCGTGGCGGACGGGGATGACATATACTAAGCATAATTCCTCAACTCCGGTTTCAAATATTTCAAATCGACCGGCTCATATCCTAGCTTCGGGCCGCTTTTTGTCCATGCAGCTTTTGTTGTTTTTAGCCAGTTCGCATCATCGCGGTTCGGAAATTCCGGTTTATAATGCGAACCTCTGCTTTCGTTTCTTGCAAGCGCGCCAAGCGTTATCACGCGCGCTAATTCCAGCATATGCCAGAACTGGCGGACAAAAATCAGCTCTTCATTCGCCCAGTCGGATCTATCGCGGACTCCGATATTTTTCCACCGGTCCATAATCTCCAAAATCTTTTTGTCCGTCGCTTCCAGATCTTTATTATGCCTTACGATCGCAACATTCTTTGTCATCACATCCCCAAGCTCATCGTAAAGCTTCATGGGATTTTCAGAGCCGTCCATCGCCTTAATCTTTTCATGCAACTCGGTCTGCCGCTGAAGCTCCCTGTCGAAAACGACGCCCGGCGAGGAATCGGCATTTTTCTTAAGCCCCTTGGCATATTTTAAAGCCGAAGGTCCTGCAACCATTCCGCCGTAAACAGAGGATAGAAGCGAATTTGCCCCAAGCCTGTTCGCGCCATGATACTGGTAATCGCATTCGCCCGCGGCCAAAAGCCCCGGAATATTCGTCATATGAGCATTATCAATCCAGAGGCCGCCCATCGTGTAATGAATCGACGGATAGACCTTCATCGGCACCTTGCGAGGATCGTCGCCCGCGAATTTTTCGTATATTTCCAAAATTCCCTCAAGTTTACGATCCAGCTCGCGCGCATCGATATGCGATAAATCGAGATAAACTTTTTCTTCGCCGTCAACGCCGAGCTTTAATTCATGCACAACTTTCCACAAAGCGCGGGACGCGATATCGCGCGGCACTAAATTTCCATATTTCGGATACCACTCTTCCAGAAAATACCACGGCTTCCCGTCCCTTGGCACCCAGACGCGTCCGCCTTCGCCGCGCGCCGCTTCGCTTATGAGGCGGTATTTATCTTCGCCGGGAATTGATGTCGGATGGATCTGGACAAACTCGCCGTTGGCATAAACTGCGCCCTGCTGATAAACGCTTGCAGCAGCATCGCCGGTGCAGATTACCGAATTGGTCGATTTGCCGTAAATCATTCCAAGACCGCCGGTTGCAAGAATCACCGCATCTTCGCGGAAACTGCGAACTTCCATCGTCTTTAAATTTTGAGCGATCATGCCGCGGCAGACGCCTTCATCGTCAATAACCGCAGATAAAAAGAGCCAGCCTTCATATTTTTTCACTAACCCCTGCGCTTCAAATTTCCGCACCTGCTCATCCAGCGCATACAAAAGCTGCTGGCCGGTTGTCGAGCCGGCAAAAGCGGTGCGATGGAAAAGAGTTCCGCCAAATCTGCGAAAATCCAGGTTTCCTTCCGGCGTGCGGTTAAAACGAACGCCCATTCTATCGAACAGATGAACGATATGCGGCGCCGCTTCGCACATCTGCTTCGGCAGCTCCTGATTAGCGAGAAAATCTCCGCCTTTCACAGTTTCATAAAAATGGACCTGCGGAGAATCGCCTTCGCCTTTCGTATTAACGCTCGCGTTGATTCCGCCCTGCGCGCAGACGGAGTGAGAACGCCTTACGGGCACAATCGAGAAAATTTCGACCGGGCAGCCCTCTTCACAGACCTTGATTGCCGCCATCAGCCCTGCCAATCCCCCGCCGACTATTGCTATTTTTGGTTGAGTCATAAAAACGCCTTCAATATCATCAACCCCCACACGCTCATCACCACAAACGCTCCCCATGTGGCCAACGCCGCCATCTTTTGCGACCGCTGCGAAACAGTTATTCCCCAAGTCATCAAAGTCGTGCAAATGCCGTTCGTAAAGTGATAAACGGCGGCTAAAATTCCGATTATATAAAACCATTTTGCCCATGTCGGCTGAAACATAAGATGAACATCATTAAATGTTATATGTTTGCCTATTTTGCCTATAAAGCTGAGCCGTGTTGCATAAACATGCAGGAATATAAAAACCAGCGCAATCAAGCCGCTGGCGCGCTGAAAAAAATACATCCAGTTGCGGTAATAATTATATGATATGAAATTATTGGAGCCTGTATAAACAATCACAAGCCCGAAAACCGCATGAAAAAGGATGGGAAGCCCGATAAGAGAAATTTCCAAAACTGGCGTAAGCCACATCCCCTGAAATGTTTCGACTAATGCATTGAACTTATCGGCGCCCTGAAACGCGAAGGAATTGGAAAAGAAATGCTCGAACAGGAAAACTCCTATCGGAAAAACTCCAAGAAGTGAATGAGCCCGCCTTAACCAAAAATAAGAATGACCGTCCTCTGACATGGTGTGCGTTTCACTAAGTCTTATTAAAAAAAATGTCAAGAATTTTTCGGAAAATTTTGGGGAAATTTTAGGGAAATCCCTAATTTTTAAAAGAAATTTCCGGCATGTTATATGCATGTAATGAAAAAATATCCCTTATCAAGATAATTGTAGACACTCCTTTTTGCATATGAGATAATGGCCGGAATGATGAAGGCAAGGCATTAAGCCTATGACATGAAAAATCATCAAAAAAAGGGGGAGAAAATGAAGATAAAATTTAGTTTTATCAACCTTTCGGCAGCAATCCTGCTTATGTTTTTTTGGACCGCATGCGGGAGCAGCAGTAGCACAACTGCTAGCAGCAGTGGGGGCGACACCGGCACAACGGTTGGTGACACACTGGTTGTAGAGGATCTTTCGACACTGCCAAACTTAGACCTTGACGGTGTAGATGTAACCTCAGCGAATCTGGCCGCTCCATCTACAAGTAAAAGCGTGGCTGATGGAAACAGCACCGCCGGCTCAACATCGCAGGCCGGTTGTATGGCGGTAAATTTCTTAAAACCTACGGGCTTTGCACAGTTGAAGCAGGCGGAGATATTCAAGTGTTATATGAGCACAACGCAGGATGCTAATCCCGATGTGTTTGTTATACCTGCGGAATCTTATGGCTATTATATCGTCGATCAAGGAGCAAGCGCACAGGGAGTACGATATGTTGGGGTCCGCGTTGGAAATTTTACGGAAGGCGACTCCAGCTCTCTTAAGATGGAGGCCTGCAGCAGCTCAGACAATACAACATACACAAAGATGATGGAGGCAAAGATAACGGGAAATGTAACGGACAAAATATGGTCAGGCTTTGCCACATCGCATATGTCATTTGGGGAGGGTGGGCCCACAACTCCCGAAGGTGAGACCATTACAGGTGAGTTCAGTAACTCCACATTTACCATAAATATGAGCACCGCACAGTCAATGCTCGATGCATTTGATTTTGCTAATGCCACATCTCTTACTACCACGGGCATATTTGGCAGAAACCCTGCCCCCTCTGATTCTGATGCCACATCAACAACAACCTATGCCGATGGATTCAGGGTTAATTTTGACTATGCGGCCTCGCCACTTTTAAACACAGTGAGCGGAACGTTTGGAAATGGAAGCACTGTAACAGGAATCATCTATGCCCAGTTTAATGAAACAGTCGGCGCGGGCCAGATGAATTATTCAAACACTATAGCGGGAAATAACAATTTTAACAGCAGTGAGGCGTTTAGCGTCGGCGCGGCTGATGAGAATGGTGACATAGCAATACTGGTTACCGATGAGGCGGCTGACACATCAGGCATCTATGCAATAGTATCTGCAGAGGACCTTACCCCATTAACAATAGATGTCCCCGCCGATGTAAACACCGCGGTTGCTTGGGCATATGATTGGGATTGTACTGCGCCGTCCGGCTCGTCATTTACCACAATCGACGCGTCTACTGTTGATTATGCCACATGTGATGCCTTGTCGGCAGAGATTCAAGATGGCTCCGGAAAGGGTTCCTCCTCCTGTTTTGGTGAGGGTGGTGGCGAAGGCGGCGGAAATAATGAGATAAGCTTAACGGGCACTTATACCAGTACGGCGGCATTGCCATGTCCTGCTGATTTTGCTTCACCTGCTATAGCGGTAACAGGCACGAGTCCTAATTTAACGGCTACGGCCGGCTCATCTGTGCTTAATATTACAATAACCGGTCCGGCAACTTGCAGTGCCGTACTTGTGGGAGACGGCGGTTGCAATACATGTTCGCTTTCTTCCTCAAATGGCGTGGCTTTTACCGTAGCATGCCCTAGAAACCAACAGGTATGCAACATGACATTGACGAAAAATTAGCAATAAACAGAAAAAAAGGGGGGAATATGAGTACAAGAAAGTTTATTTGTAGTGTCACCTTGGTTGCCATAGCGGCGATTTGGGCAGGTTGCGGTGGCGGCAGTAGTGGAACTACCAGCAGCGGAGGCGGCACTAGCGATTCGGGCACAGGCGTAGCAAGCGTCGACTCACTCTCCGCGCTTCCAACGGTGGATCTTTCGCAGTATGACAGCTCCACTTCAACAAGCGCCAATCTTTCGGCGCTACTCAGCAAATCTCTTAGCGCCTCAAAAGGGATATCAAAAGGGTTCGGCGAAGGTCTTCGTGATGTAGGAAAATCATCCCGCGCAGGATGCGAAGCTAACATGCATAAAAAGGAAGCCATAAGAATGAGCCAGTCGGTGGCGCTTGACCGCTGTTATCCTGAGGCAATGGAGACGGCCGGTTTTATAACTATACCAACTGGAAGCCGTAATTGCTATTCAATCACACCACCGGAAGAGAGCGCAGAGGAGAGGGCTCAAAAATGCGCTAATATACCGGCGGACTATGAAGACCAGAAGGCGGCATGCGAGGCTGGTAACGAGGGTGCCAGCGGTGGGTTGAAGATGCGAATCGGTAAAATAGACGGCGAGCTCCAGATTGACATGTTCGAAGGCGCTTCACTGGTTGATGAAGCTACTTACGGGGCAAGCGGCGACACTTACACAGCCAATGTAGTCAGAATCGGCAACTGGGGCGGGAATTTAGAAAGCTCCAGCTTTGCAATGACAATCGATCTCGGTGCAGCTGGCTCGGTAACTGATGGAATTCCCACCTTGGGAACAGACGGTTTTGCAGAAGCAACCGGCCACTTTGACGGCGGCTTTGGCAGCGGCATTATCACATTTAGAAGAGATGGAACTGACTCGAGCAATACAGTCTCCGGCGCATTTGATGGGAGTTTCATTGAACCGGGCAGCGGTAAAGCCACATCCTTTACAGGCAAGGCCTATTCCCAATTTGGCGGAAGCACAGCAACCGGATGCGCAAAATTCAGCTTTACCGGCTCAATGCCGCCAATGGCAGTGGCAGACATGGTTCCATTTGATATATCAGCGGATCAACTTGAAAACTTTTTACAGGGCTTTGGCGCGGAGTTGGGAATTGACATAAACTCGGAAAACTACGCAACCATATTCCTCTGTCCAAATCCTCTCTTTGATCCGGGAAATCCGGATCCGTTGATTAAACCCATGGTCCAGTTGAGCGGCGATACCTGCGGAACCTTAACCCACACCGGTATTGAGTGTTTTGGCATTGCCAATGGAACGCTCGCCGGCAATTACGGAGATGAGATTGCGCAGTCATTTACAATAGTCGCAAATACAGACTCTCCGTTTTATGACGCGGTAAATGCGTTTGATCTTGCAACCCTTGATACGAGTTTTGACACAATCGCATTTTCACGGAACTGGGATGGTTCCGGAAGCTGCAGTGAAATCGACTTTTCGGCTTTTACTCAAGCACAGATGCAGACTGCACAGACCGCATTGGAAAGCTGTTTCGCACTTGAAGAAAAGGCTCGCGGAAACGAAGGCATGGGCGGTTATAACTGCGGCGAACAGGAACAGGAAAATGGCATAAATGACTTAGTTGAAAATGGCGGCCCTAGCTATGGAAATTATGGCGGCGAATTGACTAGGCTTGCCGGCGGCACGTGTCCTACCACATTCCCCGACAAATTCTTTGTAAACTCGCTTGACACCATCCTTGGCACATATTGCATTCCAACGGAAGGTTCGTGCACGTCATTCACGGTTGCCGGGACACCGCCGACAGTCAACTTGGCAGCACCAATAGGCCTAGAAAACGGTCTGCTTATTTCGGGAATAGTCTACAATCAACCTAATGCCCAACAGCCCGCAACAAGCGTTCAATTGACATTCTCCGCTCCACAGAATTGCAATTCAACATATGCCATCACCCAGCCATCATTTGATGCTCCTTCCGGGGAGTTCGGCGGCGAAGGCGGCGGCAACGCCCCCGGTGAAGATGGTTTTGTGCCAGCGCCGTGCATTGAGGCCGGCTTCACAGGAGCTGATGAAGAAGATGCATGCAGGCAACTCTGCAATCAACCTGGTCAGGATTGCTCTTCATAGGTTGTAGATAGATGGATTTTTTTTAAAACCCCCTCCTTAAAAGAGGGGGTTTTTTATTGCCAAGGGATTATTTGGTTGGTATCGCCATTTTTTTTTCGATAACGCCTAGTTCGTAAAATACCTCTCCATCTTTTTCATCTGTCTTGGCGACTTCTTCAAGGAGGGGTTTCGCGTCGGCATATCTCTCTGCGCCAAAATACGCTTTGCCAAGTTTCTTTTTGAGATCAATGCTATCCGGATATTTTTTCAGCAGACTTTCATATGTGGCAATGATCGGCGCAAGGGCCTTTTGTTTAAACATCGACTCGCCCCGCCGCGAAATGCCCATCTGAATATCCTGCATATCTTTCTTGGTGAAGGTGTGCTCTATTTTTTTCGGCCGCGAGAGAAAGTAAGCAAGAGAGGCGACCACAATAACTATTGTTAGGATGCTAAGGGTTCTCTTCATAAAATAGGCCCCTAACATAAATTAGAACGTGCCGTCAATTACATCCGGCAGGATAATTTGAGTTTATATTTGCCTATTACGCTGCTTGCGACATAGCGCAATCTGCTAAGAGCCCCTTGTTCCACGCCGGTTAGATTCATCCGGCATAGTGATTTGAGCTCTTCAGCCGCCTCTTTTGGAGAAAGTTTTTCAAGAATTGATGCATACGTTGATGCTGCTTGCTCCAGTATCGCGGGTTTTGGATCCAGCAAAAGTCTTCTCAGCGCACTTGCCCCGTCGGCCAATTCCGATGTTTTTGTGATTTTTTGATACTTAGTTAGAGCATCGTAAACTTTAACTGCCTCGAGGCGAACCGCGTCATTGCCATCCGCAAACATCAATCGCAAAGAACTTGCGACCTGATGCGCCTCGGAACTGTTTAATCCGTCTGCCATAAAACGGTAGTCTGCCAGTGCTCCATAGCGGATAAAAGGATTTGAACTATTGAAATCTTCTCTGAGGATCGGTGAAAGCTCATTTCTATCAATAACTCTATCTTTCATCCAGAAATTGCGGGCGCCAGCGTATAAATCATCAATTGCTCTTTCACAACTGCTGTCCATGCAGCCTTTAAATGTTTCGGACCAATCTCTGATTTCCGCAAGCATTTTCGCCTTATCAAGTTTACGCACGGCAGACAAATAGCTTGGCACACTGCTAATGCGCGCCTCTCCGGTGGATTTTAGGATTAGCGTTCTATACTTAGCAACATCGGCTTCGATGTCGGCTGGGGTAAGTTGAGGGGCCTCTGTTTTGCCGGACGCAACTCCGACTGATGGTTCCCATATTTGCCTCGTCCCTATTTGCCTCTTTCCACCCATCGGTTTTCTAGCGCCTGCAGCAATGGCCGTTATTTCATTTAACAGGTTATTTCTGTTTTCAATCTCGTATAATTCAAAATAGGTACCCTCGCGCTTTATAGCGACTACAAACGGATAACCCGGAACTCTATTTTTAGTAGCTAAATCCTCATTTTCCGTTCTAAGAAGTAGATATAAACCCTTCGTTTCCCGTGCGAATTTATCAAGGTACGGTTTATACTCATGACATGGACTGCACCACGAGGCGGAAAAGGTGAGAATAGCAATCTGGCCATGTCCGAGCCTTTGTATTTGCGCTTTAACCTCGCTTTCGCTGTCGAACTCAATCACATGATTTTCAAATGTTGGCGACTCCGCCACATTTGGGCTTTTTTGGCCATGCACATTTAAATTGGTTGGTATAGGCATAATCTGTCCTTATTCTTATTACTAATCGGCCGGCCACAGAATAAGTTGCTAGTTTTTTCACCCCCACCCAAACCCTCCCCCATCAAGGGGGAGGGAAAAACAAAAGCCCCGTCCGCCTGAAGCGGATGGGGCTTTTTTAAATAACCTTTGCTACGCTCGAGTTACTTTGTAGCCTTTGCGATTGATTTCAGGTTCTCCTTCTCATACTTCACTTCAACGCTGTCACCAATCTTATACTCCTTGCAGTTTACTGTTCCAACCTTGAATGCCCACTCTTTATTGGCGTTATCCTTTACCTTCAATGTTGTTGCATCCATGCCTGTGATATTGCCTTTCAGTGTGGTTTCGGTTGCTGCAGGCGCCGGCTTCGTTGTAGGAGCTGTCGCTACCACTTTCGGAGCTTCGGTCTTTACAGGCGCTGTTGTCGCTGTAGGTGCCTTTGCTGCATCTGTCGCCTTTGTCTCCTCTGCGAATACTTTCGCTGTGAGGGCCAAAGTCAATGCTACCGTTAAAAATAGAACTTTTTTCATATTGTGTTTTCACCTCCAGTTCTACTTCATAGATTCTATGTAGAACCGGCCTGACTACCGGTCTTACCATTAAAACCCGACCTGGCGCTTCCTATTCCGGAAGACAGGTCGACGCTACATAGTTGAAATTGGTGAAGGCTTATAACAACTTTTGCGGCCATTTGGCAAGGATTTTTTTATTTTTACCTGAATCGCTAGACAACGGGCCAAAAGCTATGCTATCAACTTAAAAAGCTATGCGAAGGCGGATATACAATAAAATCACTGCAATTATAGTAAGCTGGTGGCTTCTAATACTGCTTATAGGCGCCGGTTTAACGGCTTTCGGCTACCAATATACGGCAAAATTGTTCGGCAATATTTCGACAGATCTAATTAAACTTCTGCCCCATGATTACATAAGCGTTCAAACACTTGAAAAAATACGCGGCAAATTTGTCGGCGGCGGAAGTCTGGCCGTTGTGCTTGAATCCGACAATCCGGAAAAAACCCGCGAACTTGTCCATTATATTGTAAAAACGCTGGATGGGGACGCGGCGGTAAAAGCAGCCAATTATAAAAAGATGGGGTACGATTTCTTTGACAAGCATAAGCTCCTCTTTCTTGACCTTGAAGATTTAAAAACCATCCGCGATAGAATCGACCGCCGGATTCAAAAAGAAAAGCTCGGCTCATTTTATATCGATTTCGAAGAAGACGAGGATGACAAAGAATTCAAATTCGGCGATCTTGAGACAAAATACAAACAGAGATACACCGCCGGCGCCAGAAATGAGTATATAACCGATGGGGACGGAAAAATTTACACTATTTCCATTGATTCTGCCGAAAAATCCGAAAGCCTCGATTCATTCAACGCTTTTTACAAGCATATCAGAGACCGCCTTGACCCGATCGACATTAAATCATTCGATCCGACGATGAAAATTTATTACGCGGGCACCGTCAGAACAAGGCTCGATGAATATAGAACCCTGATTCACGACTTAAAAATCGCCGGGCTCATATCCGGCATAGGCATATTTTTGCTGCTGGCCCTCTATTTCAGGCGGCCGTTCTCCGTTCTGCTTATATTTGCGCCTCTTGCGTCCGGAATAATCTGCACATTTGCCTTTTCATACATATTCATCAAAAATTTAAATGTCGTGACATCTTTTCTTTTTGCCGTCCTAGGCGGCTTAGGCATTGAAGTGGGAATCCACATGTTCGCCCGCTACATTGAAGAGCGTTCGAACGGCAAAAATATTTCCGAATCGATATTTACCATTCTCTTCCATACCGGAAGATCGGCGATCACTTCAGGCCTTACCGTCGCCGCAACTTTTCTGGTATTGATCGTAAACGACTTTAAGGGATTTTCCGAGTTTGGATTTATCACAGGAACGGGCATAATTATAGTCTATGCCGCATATCATATTCTTTTTCCCCCTATTCTTATCGCGGCTGAAAAATTAAAACTCCTCAACTTCAAACAGACCTCCGAACAACATGTAAAAGACGGAATATTCAAGCACTCTAAAGCTATTTTGGGCGCAACTGCGGTTTTGTTCTGCCTGTCGGCTGTCGGGCTTGCATTCACGCAGTTCGAATATAATTTTGGAAAGTTGAAGGCAAATATCGAGGAATCGAAACTCGCAAGGGAAAAACTCCGGAAAACCACGGCTTCAGTCAACAGGCCGGCTTCCGTATTGATTAAAAATCTGGATGAAGCAGTAGCCATTAAAGAATTCGTCCGCCAAAAAATCGAAGAAGATGAAACAGCCAAGCGCCCCGCGGTGCTTGATGTTTATAAATCATGGTACGACATTGTGCAATACGAGCAGGACGAAAAGATGGCGGTGATCGGAGAAATCAAGAAGCTTCTTTCCGACAAAACGATCAAACTTGTGAAGGGGGAGCACAAAAAAGACCTCGACAAGTTCAAAGAAATATTAAACGAAACGGTTCCAATCAAAGAAAGCGAAATCCCCGGAAAAGTTAAAGAAATATTCTTCGGCACGGCTAATGCCGATGACGGCCTGCAGATATCATATATCAACGCCGAGCCGCATCTTGAACTGGACGACGGAAAAAACGCTATCGCATTTGCGGAACGCGTGGAAAAAATGGAGACCGATCAAGGAACATTCCACGCCTCCAGCGATGCGATTGTTTTTGCCGACGTTTTGCGCACTATGTTAAAGGACGTGCCACGCGTCGTAATTTTGTCGTTTGGGATGGTCCTGTTATTCGTTTTTCTCGATTTCAGAAGTTTCAAGAAAACAGCGCTTGTGGTTTCACCGATAATTCTGGGCGTTGTTATAACATTTGGCTTCATGTTTCTGTTCAGGATGAAGCTTAATTTTTATAATATGATTGTGATTCCGACCGTTTTCGGCACAAGCATCGATAATTCCATCCATATATACCACCGGTACGAAGAGATGGGAAAAGGCTCGCTTATGAAAGTCATTAAAACCAGCGGCTCCGCGGCGCTGATGTCCTCCCTTACCAATATTTTCGGCTTTTTGGGGCTTGTATTCGCAAATCACTTGGGCCTTGCATCGATTGGCAAGCTTGCGATCGTCGGCATGAGCGCATGCCTCTTTACAACATTAATATATTTCCCGGCGATGATGGAGAGGCTACAGGGAAAACAGCATGCCCAATAAACAATCTGTATATTTTTTAAAGCCGGATCAGTGGAGAGATATTCCGGCGGCGCTGGACACAATCGGCATTGGCAATCTCATCGGCCGGAACGATTTTGTCGCAATCAAAATCCACTTCGGCGAAAAGGGAAATAAGGGCTATATAAAGCCTGAATTGATAAAACCCGTAATAAAAAAGATAAAAGAGCTCGGCGCTTTCCCATTTGTAACGGATGCCAACACAATTTACCGCGGCGAAAGGACAGATGCCGCGCATCATTTAATGCTGGCGGCGGAGCATGGTTTTCATCCGAAATTTCTTAGATGCCCGGTCGTTATAGCAGATGGGCTTAGAGGCAATAGTTATATAAATGTAGATATCAGCGAACCGTCTCCCGTCCAACCTAAACACTTTCATAAAGTAAAAATCGCCGAAGCGATCTACTATGCGGACGCGATTGTTGCAGTTTCTCATTTTAAGGGGCACGACCTTTGCGGCATAGGCGGCGCTATTAAAAATTTAGGGATGGGATGCGCCGCAAGGCCCGGCAAGTATGAACAGCACAATTCCGTTGTGCCGGAAGTTAATGCGGCGCTGTGCACAGCCTGCGGCGCATGTGTTAAGTGGTGCAGCGGAGGGGCATTGATACTTGCGTCACGCGATGTCATTGCGAGTCCGCCACAAGCGGACGAAGCAATCCCCTGCAAACAATTGAATATAGGAGATTGCCACGCCCCTTCGGGGCTCGCAATGACAATAAGTTTGGATCCCTCCAAATGCATCGGCTGCGGTCAATGCATCTTAGCATGCAATTATAAAGTATTCAGCCTTCCGTGGAATGAAAGTTCCAAGGCAGTGCAGGAAAAAGCGGCTGAATATGCGCTCGGCGCCATAAAAAGAAAAAAAACAATATTTATAAATTCCCTTACATTCATAACAAAATCGTGCGACTGCT
>JACPAJ010000087.1 GCA_016180865.1 Deltaproteobacteria bacterium | reverse complement strand
GAGGAGCTCGGCCACCTTGCCATTGCGGATCATGTAAGGCAATATGCTTCGAATATCCATTCGATTCATAAGCTTGACGAACTTATGAAACTGCTCTCCGACCGCGAGGTCGATTCCATTACAATAAAAACCGCCGATATTTCAAACCCGAAGATTACGAGAAGGTTTACGATTGCGAGATAAACTTTGCGGAGAGGCAGGGATTTGAACCCTGGATGCGGGTTTAAGCCCGCATGACGGTTTAGCAAACCGTTCGTTTCGGCCACTCACGCACCTCTCCAAAAATCCATTTACTGGTATAATAACTTATGCTCTTTGTAAAGTATTTCGTTATAGCTTTTCAATGGCGTTGCCTTAACGGAATGACTTTTCCAAGACCTGTTTCTTCGCCTCTTTTTCCGGCCTCTCTTTGCGCTGTTTCGTTGACAGCGCTATAAGAAGTTCCCCTCAATTTTTGAATTGTTGCTAATGTAAGAGATCGTTCAAGCTCCTTAAATAAGGCGGGCTTCATAAGCTCTGCAAACGCCTCTTCTTCCCGAACATTTCTACCTGTTATATGTTTTATGGCTTCGCAAAGCCATTTCCTTCCGCGCTCGCTTCTCAGTTCTTCTTTGGAAATACGGTCAAGTATTTCAATTGAAAGTTCCGCTTCAATTTCATCATCCGGCCTGTCAAGAAGAGCAAACTTTCCTCTTTTCGCCGTTCTAATTTCATCTATATATAATCTCTCTTTGCCATCCGCGCCGACAAAAGATGCCGGCAAAATGCCGGACGGCGATTCCGCCGCAAGATCTAGAAACACCCTTTCCACAGCTTCATATGCGCCGAGTATTTCTCCGTCGGAAATTATGGACTCGGCGAAAGCTCTTTTTTTGGCGGCTAACTCGTCTCCCCACATGCGAACGGCCAGCGCGTGGTTTGACGCGGCAACTACGACAAGTTCGTCGGCAACTTTGCTCTCCACAAGAATCTCTCTGGCCTTTGCCAATCGTTCAATCGCTTCTGCAAGCGATGCCTCCCTTAGCAGGCGAAGCCCTTCGTCTATTTGTTCTTTTGCGCGCTGCCTTTGAACCTGTCCCGCTTCCGTTTGCAACCGGCTTAGCTCCTCATCGCTTACTCCAAATTCAGACAGACCTTCCCTTAAAAGCTTGTCTCCCGAAGAAAGCTCAGTCATAATATCATCCTCAAAGCTTCCTATGCCAAGCCGATATAGCATATTTAAAAATGCCGTTCTATCAGCCAGCTTTTGCAGATTCAACCGTTGAAAACGTTCCCGGACCGCTTCTCTTACGCTCCCGTTTGCTTCACTGTTTCTCTTATCCAATTCTTCAACGCGCTCCCTGATTGAAACTCTTTTTCTCTCCATGGCCCCGATAATTCCTTCATCCGCCTCCAGCGACATCTGCCCTCTAAACGAACTGCTAATCGATATAAGAAGCCTCTTTACAAGCACTCTGATTTGAAAACCGGCGATTGGGTCCCTGTTTTCAAATAAAGGAAGAACCTGTCCCAGCCTTAAAATATTCTCTTCCGCAAGCGTTCTGGCTTCGGAAAATGATTGCGCTGCTAAAATCATGCCTTCGGTTCTGCCTTCGGGATGAATTCCCTTTTCCGCCAGTTTCTGATGTAAAACGCCGCGCCGCAGTAAAGCTCTTGCCCTGAACTCGGCGGCTTCTGCCGCAAGTATCGGATTGTCCGACAGAGCTGATATAATGTTATCTAAAGTTTCCGCAATTTCAGAAAACAGAGTTATCAGCCGAATTCCCATCTGCGTTGTCTCTTCCATTTTTTCAGGCGTCTTGTATTCATCGATTACCTGAACAAATGTTGCATTTAGGCCGGCCGCCGTGTTAAATTTCACTCTCGCGTCGCGATAAGCTACCGCAATTCCCTCCAAAGCCCCCCAACTGCGATCGAGGCGCACAAATTCCGAGGCCAATAGCATTCCCAAACTTATCTCGAATGGCCACAGCTTGGCCATTTGCGGCGGCGGACACGTTTGCATGGAAGGATCGCAGTCTATATATAAATCTTCCGGCGCTTCGCAGACGCACTCATCCTGCGAAGGAGTATAATAAGAATCAATGCTACCGCACGAGTAATGGTTTTCGGTGATGTTATAAAAATGCGTCATATTTTTCGGTATTATTTGCCGGAACGAGCCATTTAGTAAAATTTTAGCGCCATGTCCAGAACTATATAGATATTGCCTTTCAGGCCTTTTTGCCCTAAGGTTTAAAATGTGGACTTAAAAAATTCGATCATCGGACGCCTAAATTATGCAAAAAACTTGGGTCTTGACGCTGATTTAAGGGAGCAGATAAGAAAAATCCCTAAAATCGAGTTTCACGTTCATCTTGGCGGTTCTATAAGAAGATCTACGGCAGCCGATTTAGCGGAAAAAAATAATATCGCGCTGCCAGCGCCTAAAAAACATTTCAAAAACGCTTTAACCCCGCTTGAATTTTTTCACGGGGAAGAATTATGGGAGTTTTTTCACAATTGCTACAAATGGCACTGGTCGTGCATTAAAACCTGTGACGATTTAAAAAGAATAGTCGGGGAGTTTTTAGAAGATTCATACAATCAGGGCATTGCTCATTCTGAATTTACGGTCGCCGGAAGTTATCTAACGCAAACATTCCCATTTGACGAATGGACCGATGCCGTAGCAGCCGGAATCGACGGCGCGGCGAAAAAGTTCCCCGTTAAAGCTGCGGCTATTCTGGATATTGCCAGACGCTTAGGCCCCGACAACGCCGTTAAAATTGTAGAGCAGCTAATAGATAGAAAACTGAAGTGTGTCTGCGCGATAGGAATGGGCGGTGACGAAGTAAAATATCCATCCAGCCTGTTTAAAGAAGCCTTCAGCCTTGCAAGGCAGAATAATATTCCATCCACCGTCCATGTTGCGGAGTTTAATCCCGGGGAGACGGTCATTGAAGCCATAAATGAACTTAAGCCTCGCCGCCTCGGCCATGCTTTGAATGCTCCAAAATCGGATGTTGCTTATAGTGCATTGAAGAATTCAAATCTGCATGTGGAAAGCTGCCCGCTATGCAACTACGTAGCGGCTTTGGGGGGCGTAAACGAAATTTCGGAGCATCCTGTCGGGAAATTTTATAAGGATAGCATACCGATAAGCATAAACACGGACGATCCGCAAATTTTCGGCTATGATTTGATAGATAATTACGCCTGCCTGATGAAAAAAGCCGCCTTTAGTCTGCGCGATTTTGAAATAATTAACACGCAGGCTAAAAAAGCGGCTTTTATTCAATAAATATATTTTGTTTACTTCGTTGTTCTTATCGTCCCGCTTGAAAACAATTTCTGGGCTGCATCTTTGATATCAGGCGTAATCGGATATGAAGTAACGCTGTTGCTGACAGAAACGCCGGCATCGATGCCTCCAAACATGAACAGAGCAACTTTATCGACGACTGTATCGCCGTTATCGTCCAGCAGCTGCGCGCTTGTGCCATCAGCTCTTTGACAAATCACGTTAATAAGATTGGGCGGCTGGCTTACCCTATCATCCCATTTACAGCTCACTCCATCAGTTGATTTAAAAAAAGCTGCAATTTTTTCTACGGCTTTCGCCTTTGCTCCGTTGAAAATATTTTTATATTCTTCAGTCAGCGGACTATCTTTGCCGCATACCGATACTTTATCCGGCTGGCCGTCGCCGTTAGCATCGGTAATTACAGCCTGATCTCTAGGCCTATCTGCGCCTCCGCAATTTTCCACAATGTCTGTTAGGTTGGGGTTGTACTCTAAGTTCTTCAACTGTGTCGTTCCCCCAAAATCGGACACAAACTGCCTGATGACCGGCGTGATTGTTGTGACTGTTGGGTTTCCCATACATTCCTCCTTGCCCCAAGCTTGTCGAGGGGCTTTGTTTGGTTTATTGATAGGGTAATCGTAGTCGCATAAATGGATAAATGTCAAGGGATAAACCTGCTTTCGCCATCACATCACATGTTAATACTTGAATACTATAGCCTGATAACATGAAAGGGATGAGTAGAGAAAAAAAGGCTCCCCACTTTCACAAGATACGGATA
>JACPAJ010000143.1 GCA_016180865.1 Deltaproteobacteria bacterium | reverse complement strand
TGAATAATATAGAATGATAATGAATAAAGGAGAACGAAAATGCCTAAAACCATTACCTTGCGCATCAATGACAAAGAATATAAAACGCTGGCCGGGCACGCAGAGGCCGAAAAGCGCTCGATAGCCAACTTTATTGAAATGGCCGCCCTGCAATATGCAAAAGAGTCCGATTTTGCAGATGTTGAAGAAATGAACGCTATCCTCGAAGACGAGGGACTGATGAAGAGGATCAAACAAGGCGTTAACGATGCTAAGGCTGGAAAGGGGCGTTTTGTTGCATAGGTATAAAATATTTGAAACTGAAAGATTTTCGCAAGATCTGATGCTGATTGCCAAAGGCGGCCGCCGTCAATTGATGGAAAAACTTTGTGATCATGTTTACCCCCAGCTAAAGAACGAACCTCATTTTGGCCCGAATATAAAAAGGCTGCGTGGCTGGTCGCCGCCCACGTGGAGATTTCGCATCGGTGACTGGAGATTTTTCTACATTCTTGATGAAGAATTGAAGGCGGTCTACATGCTGGCCGCCTCCCACCGCAAAGAGGCATATCGCTAGTGGATCCTACGGCTATTATCTAATATCAGAAGCGTAAACAGCATTAAACATAATAGGTGCGAAGCCCAACGTGCTAAGTACTACAAGAGTACCGATTATGGGACCTAGGTCATTTTTGTCGTCAACTCCATGTCCGTACAAAATTTCCAGACCTGAATCGCCATACCAAATTGCGTCGTTACCTACATCTGAAAGCGCCCGATCACACTCGTAGCGATCATCTTTTGAAAGTTTAGAAAGATCCTCGCTGGCTTTCTGGTATAAGTCTCTAATTACGGCCTCTGCTGTTTCATCTGAAGCATAGAAAATATTTGCGCCATGGGCTTCGCCCCTGAATTTTTCGACTATTTTCGCTCCTTGGCCGAAGCATACAGGCGGCGGCGTAGGGATGGTGAGCACTTCCCCTAATACCAGCGATGATTGCATGGTTGCCAGCGTTGTTGCTATTGACATAAAATTTCCTCCTTTGTTTATTTATTTATTTTCTATTCTGTCATAAGTATCGTCTCATGTCAAAAAAAGTTGCTAACTTTTTTAGGCAAGGCAAGGCAAGGCAAGGCAAGGCAAGGCAAGTATTTAATATATAAAGACAAATAGGCGTAAAAAAATTTCAAATTACTCCGTCTTGTGCTTTTTTTGTGCTTTTTAGGCAACTTTTTTAAGTGTTTGCCGATAAATAAGCCGAGGAGCTTAATTCATGAGCAATAGCGTCAGAAAATATGCCCTTGTAATTAACGGCAGTTCCAAGCCTTTCCATCTGGAAAATCTCGAGCGAAGCGCCAAGATTTTAGCCGGAGACGGATATAGCCTCTATGTTGTTAATCCCAAGCACCCCAGAATTGACGTAGATCAATATGTCGAGCCGAAGATCAAAGATGTCCGCTTGCTGATACGAAGGTTAAGCGATCAAATAGATAACAACGACGAACTGGTAATTTATACAACGGGCCATGGAAATATCGATCACGGAATAAAGGTATTATCGATGAAAGGCAAGGGCGATGGCGCGCTCCCCTATCTTCTGGATAATATTCCGTATGGAAAACGCACGATAATTATGGATCAATGCTATGGCGGATCGTGGATTATGCAGTTTATCGATGATCCTAGAACATTGTTTATCGCCGAAGACAGAGACTGGGTTGACGGAAACCGCGTTGCTCCGTATTTTTGGAGCGATAATTTAATCGGGCCGAATGGCAACGGCCATGTCTTATGGTGGCAGCGGTTTGCAAAAGCAGTATATGGCGGAGAAACGGCCAGAATCGAGCCGATTTTTGCGCCCACATGGGGGTATTTTGATAACGGTGTTATGCCATTTAAGCCAAAGGTTAAAGACGTTAAAGATCAGGAAGAATTGCAGCATGAGCTTTCAAAATTGGAACCGGGACAGTTCGCTTTTGTAGCCTCAGCAACAGTATTTAGCGGAGCATATTTTGCCTATAGGCCCATTTTCGAAATGTTCGCAAAAGAGGCGAAAGGGCAATATCTCTTTCTAATGGTTAATAATGATGACGCAACAAGCGAAAACTTAAGCGAGGCGACTGTTGATATTGTGGATTATAAAGGCAGAAAATACCGCGTGAATGATAAGCTGGCGGCTTTAACCGAGATCGATTGTTTTTACCTGCATGAAGAAGAATGCCGGTTTAGAGAAGGGCTAAGAAAATTAGCAGATAATGCTCTTGAATCGGCGCTTGCTGCAGCAAAGTCTGTTAAAGACTTTCCGGAGCGTTCCAGTCAAATGCGCAAAATTGCCGAAGCTTTTTTAAATGCGGGATTTGAAGCTCGCGCCGCAAAAATTTCAGAAGATGCCGAGGCCTTGTCTTATTTGGAATAAAGAATAAAGATTATTTCTAATTTACAATTTCAGCAAACTTCAGTATTAAAGATATGGTGAAATTATTAGACAAAGCTCTCTCTCGCACGATCAGCGTCTTTCTGATTCTTGCAATGGCCGCCATGATTGTTCTTGGTTTTCTGCAGGTTGTTTTGCGCAATTTTTTTGGCAGCGGCATTTCATGGGCTGATGTGACGGTGAGGCATCTTGTCTTATGGGTCGGTTTTTTTGGCGCCGTTCTTGCAACTATTGAAAACAGGCATATTACGCTCGATGTCTTTTCGCGCATCCTGCCTTCGCCAATTAAAAAATATGTTCAGTCGCTGATTTATCTTGGGAGCGCTGTTGTCTGCTTTGTGCTAACCCACGCTTCATATAAATTTGTAGCGAGCGAACGGCTGATGGGCGAAATTCTTTTCAGCGGCGTGCCGGTCTGGTGGGCGCAAGTGGTGATACCGGTGACGTTTGGGATGATGGGGATATTATTTGTGCTGCGTTCTTATAGTGTGTCATTGCGAGCCGAGCACTCAATCCTTTGAGTGCTTCGGCGCGGCAATCTCCAGGACTCCTCGCAATGACAGCCAATTTATGTATATATTACTTATAGTAATAATATCAGCTCTTTCCCTCTGCGGTGCGCCGATATTTATCATAATCGGCGCTCTTGCATTGTGGCTTTTTTATTCCGCCGGCATTGATTCCTCCGCCGTGATTATCGAACTCTACCGCCTTACGTCGGCGCCGACTCTGGCCGCGATTCCGTTTTTCACATTCGCCGGATATCTTCTGGCCGAGTCGAAAGCGCCGGAAAGATTTGTGGCTTTATATAAAGCCTGTTTTGGATGGATGCCGGGGGGGCTTGTCATAGTTACAATTATAGCGTCGGCTTTTTTTACCGCGTTTACCGGCGCCTCCGGCGTGACGATTATCGCTCTTGGCGGGCTTTTGATGCCCATTTTACTGAAAGAAGGGTATTCAGAAAAATTTTCTCTCGGACTTATCACATGCTGCGGAAGCGTGGGGCTTCTCTTTCCGCCCAGCCTTCCTATTATTTTATATGGCCTCGTTGCCGGAGTTTCAATTGATCAGATGTTTTTAGCGGGAATTGTGCCGGGGGTTGTGCTGATAACGATGTTGTCTGTTTTTGGAATCATGAAAAATTCGTCCATGAACTGGTTAAAAATGTCCAGATGCAAGGCAGACCGCCGAGGCGCGACGCAGGCGTACTTGGAGGGTACGTCGAGGAGCGACCGAGGCGGTCAACGCCGCAGATGGGCATTTTTCACCAGTTCCATCAAATCCGCCGCGTGGGAAATTCCCATTCCTCTTATCATCTTAATAGGCATCTACGGCGGATATTTTACGGCTACCGAGGCTGCGGTTGTTACTGTCGTGTATGTCTTAATTGTTGAAACGCTTATCACGCGCGATCTCAGCCTGTTTAAAGATGTTCCGCGGATTATCAGGGAATCGGCGGTGCTTGTCGGCGGAATACTCATTATATTAGGCGTTGCTTTGGGCTTTACGAATTATCTTGTTGATGCCGAGATTCCAATGAAACTGTTTGAGATTGTCCGCCAGTATATCACCAGCAAATATATATTCCTCATTATCTTAAATATTTTTCTCTTAATTGTCGGCTGTCTTATGGATATATTTTCGGCGACTATCGTGGTCGTGCCGCTGATTGC
>JACPAJ010000142.1 GCA_016180865.1 Deltaproteobacteria bacterium | reverse complement strand
TTCTGGCGGCGGAAGCTTTTGGAGCGTCCGAATTCAGGATTATTTTGAGGCATATTCTGCCGAACGCTCTTTCTCCGGTGCTTGTGAGCGCCGCTTTTGGAGTCGCATCGGCAATACTTGTCGAGTCTTCTTTAAGTTTTTTGGGTTTTGGAGTGCCGCCTTACGTGCCGAGCTGGGGCGGAATTCTTTCCGATTCGAGGGAATTTATGGATATCGCGTGGTGGCTGACTTTGGCGCCAGGTTTTGCGATTTTTATAACGATTACGGCGTACAATCTGGTCGGGGAAGGGTTAAGGGATGCGATTGATCCGAGAATGAGATAGTAAGATGGGGAGATGGGGAGATGGGGTTATTAGAGATAAAAAATTTGCGAACTTGCTTCAGTACCGACAAAGGCGAAGTCCCAGCCGTCGATGGCGTCAGTCTTTCCGTTAATAAAGGGGAAGTTGTGTCGATTGTGGGCGGCAGCGGAAGCGGCAAAACTGTGCTGGGGCTTTCTATTTTAAGGCTGGTGAGCGAACAGGGAAGGATTGCGGATGGCGAAATAATATTTAAGGGCGTAGATTTGTTGAAGCTGCCGCTGGTTGAAATGCGCCGGATTCGCGGCCGTAAAATTTCGATGATATTTCAGGAGCCGATGACTTCTCTTAACCCCGTTTTTACAATCGGAGAGCAGATAGAAGAGGCGATTCGCATTCACAATCCCAAAATTTCAAAACATGAAGCGGAAGAAAATGCTTGCGAAATTCTTAACCTTGTCGGAATTGCAGATCCCGTGCGCAGATATTCATCCTATCCGCACGAATTTTCGGGAGGGATGAGGCAGAGAGTTATGATTGCCATGGCGCTTTCATGCAGGCCAGACCTTCTTATTGCGGATGAGCCTACAACTGCGCTTGATGTCACCATCCAGTCCGAAATCTTGAAACTGCTTGAAAGTCTGCAGGCGAAGTTCGGAATGTCGATTATATTGATTACGCACGATTTTGGAATTGTAGCGCAGATAGCCGACAGGGTTTATGTGATGCATAACGGCAAAGTTGTCGAGGATGGCGATGTCCGGCAGATATTCGGCGCTCCGAAGGACGATTATACAAAGAAGCTTCTGGCGGCTGTGCCGGTTTTGTAAGATGGGGAGATGGGAAGATGACATTGCTAGAATTGAATAACATAACTAAACTTTTTCCCGTTCGCCGCGGTTTTTTCGGGAAGGCGTCCGAATTTGTCCGCGCGGTGGACGGCATAACTCTTTCGCTCAATGAAAAGGAAATTCTCGGCCTTGTCGGGGAATCCGGATGCGGAAAATCGACGCTTGGCCGAATCGCGCTGGGGCTGATGAAGCCTACAAGCGGAGATGTAATTTTTGACGGCCGCGATATTTCATCGCTCTCGAAAAATGATTTAATAAAATTAAGAAGCCGAATGCAGATAATTTTTCAGGATCCGTTTTCATCGCTGAATCCCAGAATGCCGGCCGGAGATATAGTGTCGGAACCGCTTGTTATCCACGGCCGCTGTAAAAATAAAGAGCGGTTGTCGGCGGCGGCCGCGCTGCTTGAATCGGTCGGGCTTAAAGCCGAACATGTTTACAGATACCCGCACGAGTTTTCCGGCGGACAGCGGCAGCGCATCTGCATAGCTCGCGCTATTGCATTGAACCCTAAATTTATCGTCGCGGATGAGCCTGTTTCGGCTCTGGATGTCGCCGTGCAGGCCGAAATTTTGGCTCTTCTGAAAGAGCTTCAGAATAAATTCAATATGGCGTATCTGTTTGTTTCGCATGATTTGAGAGTGGTGTCTAAACTGTGCGACCGCGTTGCCGTGATGAAATCCGGGAAAATCGTAGAAATTATGCCGGCTGCAAAGATAAAGGAGGCCGGACATCCTTATACAAGGAATCTATTGGCTTCCGTTCCGATAGCGGATCCTTTCAGGAGGGAAAAAATAGACTGTGTTGCAAACGCGGCGGATGTGTGTTAGAAAGGAAAACGCGAGGTGCATATGAAATTTAAATCATTTGTTTTGGCTATGATCCTTTTGCTTCCGGCATTGGCCATTGGGAAGAAGGAGGAGAAGTTAAGAGTTCCGGCAGGGTCAAATATTCCATCTCTTGGAATAGCTTTGGATGCGAGCTATGACCCGCTGACGGATCAAATCGTGCCCGGCTACAAAATTTTATCGGTCGCCTTGACCAATAATTCAATAAACATAATGCAGCTGGATAAGGCCAATGACAGATGGATTGTTGTTGATGTTAAAGGGAAAAAACATAAGGCCGTTTCGGACTTGAAGGAATTAAATCCAGAACTTTATTTGTCGCTGCAGCAGAAGCTCAGACAGCTTTTGGAGTATCCGTCTCTGATTCAGGTTGGAGAGACCGTTGTTGTCGACCTGCTTATTAAGGAAAATGTGGGGCTGGAAGGCTTTAAACTCGTCAGTTTTTCCAATAATGTATCCAAGATGGAGTTTGAAATCATTTCTCAGGAGTAGAAAAAAGCCTCCCCTGCCATGTGCCGCGCTTCAAAAGCTCATTGTGAACTGAATTCAAAATTGCGAGCTTATTTACAGACCATTCCGGCGCGATTGTCAGATCTTTGGGCGAATGGCTGTTGAAACGGTGTATCAATATCTTTGGATCGAGAAGCTCAAGGCAATCTACAACCATCGATGCATATTCCTGAAGCTCGAGAATGCGAATCTCCCCGCGCGCGTACATTTTAGCCAGTTCCGTTTCTTTCAGCACGTGGAGATTGTGGATTTTTACGCCCCAGATTTTTAGATTATTTAAAAGTTCGATTGTATTTAAAAGATCGCTTCTTGTTTCGCCCGGAAGGCCTAAAATTATATGCGCGCATATCTTTATGCCGTTTTTGACCGCAAGTATCGCGGCATTTTCAAAATCTTTAACTGAATGATGCCTGTTAAGAGTTCTAAGCGTGGCGTCATTTGCCGTTTGAAGGCCCAGTTCGAGCCATAAAAAAGTTTTTTGGTTGATCTCGCTTAATAAATCCAAAATATCGGCAGTCAGGCAGTCGGGCCTTGTTGAAATTGCAAGACCAGCCACATCGGGATCGGAAATCGCATCGTTATATAAGGACTTTAATTCTTTTGGATCGGCATATGTGTTTGAATAATGCTGGAAATAAGAAATAAATTTCGCCGCCTGATGCCTTTTCTTTGCGTATTCTATCCCTTCCAGAAGCTGTTCTTTTATAGTATTGCCCTGCGAAATAAACGGCCTGTTGCTCTCGGGGTTGCAATAAATGCAGCCGCCGGTTCCTTTGATTCCATCCCTGTTCGGACAGGAAAAATTTCCATTCAAACTGACTTTAAATACTTTAGCGCCGAATTTTTGCTTAAGGTAGTTGCCGATGGAATTATAGCGTTCCAAGTTTTAGAAGTGAAAACCGACATTTCCGGCCATTGAAAACGGGAATATTGCCGTTCCGTTGTTGTTTCCGCTTGTGTCGTCAATCAAGCCGATGCTCCTAAAAGAACCGGCGAGGCCGAACGACCATTTTTCGGTGAGATAATAATCGAGTCCTAAGCCCGCGTCCGCGCCAAAGCCCAGAGCAAAAGTTCCGTTGCTTGTCGTCCCTTCGGAGATTGCATAGATGCCGATACCGGCCATTAAATATGGATCCCAGTGCGATTCGCTGGAAAGGAGGTAATATTTCAGATTTATCGTCGGAATTCCGAGAAATTCGATCCCGTTATCGCCATTGGATATTCCTTCGCCGTCTTCAGTTGTTACAATTACGTTAAACTGGGTCGAAATTTGCGGGCTCCATCTGTAGTCGAAATAAAGATAGCCGCCTACTCCGGGCCCAAGCTCCGGCCGAGCGTCAACTATGAATATATTTCCCATTGGCCCGCCGCCGATCGTGAAATTTTCCGCATTTGCAACTGCGGATATCGATAAAGCGATTAATAAAACGACTATTTTTTTCATGTTCATCCCCCTTAATTAAGGCAGATACCATTTTTCCGCCCACGAATCAACCACTCTTTTACTTTGACCTCCTGACACATTTTTAAAGGTCATAGTTGTGAATTTGCTGAGATTCTAGATGTCAGATTAAGATTCAGAGCTTAGAGTATAGCCTTCTTAAGCCCAACCATCATAG
>JACPAJ010000141.1 GCA_016180865.1 Deltaproteobacteria bacterium | reverse complement strand
CAGGAAAAAAACGCAGTATATTTTGAACGCCAGAAACATGCGGCGATCTATCTTGTACAAAACGATATAACTGCAGAAAAGTTTGTTCGTGCCATTCAGCGCGTTTTGAAAGATGATGCTTTGAGGCAAGAGTTATCTCAAAATATGAAACTGGCATTGCCGCAGGATGGCGCTCAAAACGTGAAAGGTCTTATTGAGGAAGTCATATAATGATATGTCCATAACCGCAATTATTCCCGCGTATAATGAAGAAAAAAACATCGGGCGTGTACTGGATGTACTTATGCATGCGAATATTTTTTCTTCTGTTCTTGTTGTTGACGATGGATCGCAAGATCATACTGCGGATGTTGCGCGTACGCATGGCGCATTGGTGATCCAGCAAGAAAATCAAGGGAAAGGATTATTTGTTTTTATCGGGTGATGCGCAGCCAATCGATGAAGTTTCAGCATATGACTTCTCAGAAGAGTTGCTTGCAATTTTGCAGCAGCACGGTTCAAGTGAAATCATCACGCTTGGCGGCTGAAGCGATTTTAAAATCGTCTTATACAGATCCATATATGTCTGATAATCGCGCTTGCCGACGAAACCGCTTCTATAAAGGTTGGTGCAGAAAATTTCCGCGTCTTCATAAATAGTTCTGTCCTGTACAACTGTTCCGTTGCTTCGGTCCAGCTCCTGATGAATTCTGAACTTATGAGTTAAAAAATGGAGCTGGGAGTGGTAGGCCCATTTTTTCATATCCTTGTAAAAATCGGCCAGATAAGGATTCAGATCGTTCGGCTCGTAAAAAGGCTTGAAATTGCATTCGCGGCAGAGAAAATCTACCAGGCTCGATTTTCCGCTCCCCATATTTCCAGCTATCGCGATATATTTTTTTGCCATAAGCTTATAGGAAATGGCTATGCTAACACTTTTGCGGCAACCGTTTCTTTCGCGCCTCTCGTATCAAAAACAATTGCCGGCACAATCCTGTTTAAAGCTTTTTCGTACTTGATAAACTCATCTTCTTTCCCACCTGCAATATTTACAAGAAGCTGCCGCGCTTTTGATTTCAGCTCCGGCAATTTTTCGGCTATATAAACTTTCACAAAAGTTTCATGCAGCGGGTTTTTGCCCTGAAGAGCCCTGCAAAGGCCGGATTCTATAGCATAAGCTTCTATTATTATGTCCGAAACGGAAGCAAGAAGGGCCTGCCTCTCCTGAATTTTTTCGGCGTATTTTTGAACGCCCACGGCGCACACGTAAATTGCGAGGCGTTTTATCTGATCGACGACATCCTGCCACAAACCAAGCAGTGCGCCTGCATTACGCTTTGGGAAACCGCTCTTAAGCATTCCCAAAATATTTCCGATCTCGGTCATAAAATCGAGTTCGCCGCTGGTTGCCCTTTTCAGCAGCGTTCCGCTGATAAGGAGCCTGTTTATTTCGTTTGTCCCTTCAAATATGCGGTTGACGCGGCAATCGCGGTAGAAGCGCTCCACGATATAATCGTCGCAGAAGCCATAGCCTCCGTGCATCTGAATCGATTCGTCCGATACAAACTGCAGAACTTCGCTCCCGTAAACTTTTGCTATTGATGCTTCGACCGCATATTCTTCCAGCTGTTTCACCTTTTGTGCCGAATCTTTGGCGCTTGAATGCGCTTCATCCAACAGTCCTGCGTATCTGTAAACGAGCGATTCAAGCAGATATAATTTTATCGCGCAGTCGGCGATTTTTTCGCGTATAAGCTCAAAATTGCCTATCGGATGGCCGAATTGCTGGCGCTCCATCACATATTTCGCCGAAATTTTGATAAGATGCTTTGTGGCGCCGACGCATCCGGCGCCGAGCTTCCACCTTCCAACGTTAAGAGTGTTAAACGCAATTTTATGCCCTCTGCCGACCTCTCCAAGGACATTTTCAACCGGAACCTTCACATCCTGCAGGATTAAAGGGACCGTTGACGAGCCGTGAATCCCCATTTTCTTTTCTTCAGGCCCCGTTGAAACTCCTTCAAAACTTTTCTCAACAAGAAAAGCCGTCATTTTGCCGTCGACCTTTGCAAACACGGTAAAAAGATCGGCAAACCCGCCGTTGGTAATAAAAATCTTCTCGCCTTCCAGAATATAATACTTTTTATCGGGCGTAAGTTTTGCAATTGCTTTTCCGGCCATCGCGTCGCTTCCGGCATTGGCTTCGGTCAGAGCATAAGCAGCAAGCATTTCTCCGCTGGCAAGTTTCGGGAGATATTTCTTTTTCTGATTTTCCGTGCCCCAATAATTGATTGGAAGCGTGCCTATGCCTGTGTGGCACATGAAAGCAACCTGAAAAGAGCCTTCGGCAGTTGAATTTTCGGCAATGATTGTGGATGCCACCTTGCCTAAGCCAAGCCCGCCGCAGCTTTCAGGCACTTCCGCCATTAATAACCCCACTTCACCGGCCCTTTTCAGAAGTTTCGGCATCAGAGCTTTTTCCTGAGCCTCGATTTTATCGCTGACCGGCACAACCTCTTTCTCGACAAACTCGCGCGTAGTTTCGCCAAGCGCCTTCTGGTCAGGCGTCAGCTGCTCAGGAATAAATACCGGCTCAGAACCAGTTTGTGATAATAAAAATGATCCGCCTTTTTGCATATTACATTCTCCTCTCCCCTCTGGGAAGAGGGAATTATGCTACTCCTGTATCGCTTTCTTCAGTTTTTCCGTCAGCAGCGGGACTATCTTAAACAAATCGCCAACTATCCCAAAATCGGCCTTTGTAAATATCGGCGCTTCCGCATCCTTGTTTATGGCGACAATCACGTGGCTGGTGCGCATTCCTGCAAGATGCTGAATGGCTCCTGAAATTCCGCATGCAATATATAATTTCGGATTGACGGTTTTGCCCGTCTGCCCCACTTGATGGTCGTGGGAAATAAAGCCCGCATCAACCGCGGCGCGGGATGCTCCGACAGAACCGTGAAGAACATGGGCAAGGTCATAAATAATTTTAAAGTTTTCGGGATTTCCGACCGCTCTGCCTCCGGAAACAATAATATCGGCCTCTGCAACATCGGTCTCCCCTTTTTCAACCTGCTTGATTTCTTTAACCTTTGCCCGTATCGCGCCGCCGTCAGACGCCAATAAAATAATTTCCGGCGCGCTTGAACCGCTTTTAGCGATTGGAAATGAATTTGGCCTGGCGGTCGCAACCTGAGGAGAGCTTTGAAAAACAAAATCCATAAGCGCTTTTCCGGCAAAAACTGGACGCCGGACTTTTAATTTAGAGCCTTCAACATCAAGCGAAACGCAATCCTGGGCAAAACCCACTCCGAGCTTTGCGGCAACGCTCGGCAGCAGATCCTTTCCCAGAGGAGACGCGCTGCCAATAACAATTGACGCCTTTTCGAATGTAACAGCTTCAGACACAACCTTTGAATAGCTTTCGGCGCTGTAAAATTTTAGCGAGGGGTTTTCGGCTATCACAACTTTCTTGATTCCATATTCTCCAAATTCGGCGGCAACATCCTTTGCAATGCCTCCGATAACTAAGGCAACGGCCTTCCCGCCGGTCTTATTTGCAAGTTCAGCTCCTTTGCATGCGAGTTCGAGGCTGTATTTTTTAATTTTTCCTTCTGCATGTTCAGCAACAATAAGAATATTACTCATATCACCTTCACCTCCTCCTTCAAATACTTTACCAGCTGATCCACAACAATTTCCGGTTCGCCCTCCACTTTTTTGCCGGCTGTCCTTTCAGGCGGCAGCGCCCAACCTGCGGTCTGCACTTTTAGTTCGCCGGAAGCTACAAAATCGGCCGATTTTTTCTCGGCAATGGGTTTTGTCTTGGCTTTCATAATACCGGGCAGTGAAGCATAGCGCGGATTGTTCAGCCCTTTTTCACATCCGAGAACGCACGGGAGCTCGATTTCAACGATTTCTTTTAACCCGCCTGCAACCGGCCTTTGAACCGTGGCTTTTTTGAAATCCGCCGAACATTCAAATGTTTCAATGGGCGATACATGAGGAATGTTTGCAAATTCGGAAACGCATTGTATGACAGCCGCGCAATCGTCATCAACCGCCTGTTTGCCGCCGAAAACGATATCGAATTTTTCCTCTTCCACCCCTTTGGCAAGAACTTTCGCGGTCATAAAAAGGTCCAAGTGAGCGC
>JACPAJ010000140.1 GCA_016180865.1 Deltaproteobacteria bacterium | reverse complement strand
GGCTGGGGCAAAAGTTTAAAGGTATTGTCGGTATGAGGTTTAAGTAGCCGTCTCCTGCAAGCGCGCAGTCAAGCGCAATGTGCATGAGCCACCCGAACGCCATTGCCAAAAAAAGCATGACAAATGCCGGCTTTGGCGGATTCCATTTAAAAATTTTATATTCTTCTTTCCTTGAGAACAAAAACAGCATGGCAATAAAAAAGAAGGCAATTGCATAAAACAGGGAATGCGTGTAAATCCTGTGGAAATTATAATTAGTGCCAAAAATAAGATTAAAAATGTGTTAAATTGTGACTCCAACGAAAGGGAGGGTTTTATGAAGCAGTCACGATTTACCGAAGAGCAGATTAGCTATGCTCTGAAGCAGGCCGAAGGCGGTGAGCCTATAGCTGAGATATGCCGGAAGATGGGGGTCAGTCAGAACTCGTTCTATCAATGGCGACGTAAGTTTCACGGCGTTGGTGTGACAGAGTTGCGAAAGATGCGGATATTGGAAGATGAGAACAGGAAGTTAAAACGCCTGGTTGCTGATCTAAGCCTTGATAAGCATATCCTTCAGGAGGTGCTCTCAAAAAAGGTCTAAAGCCCGCAGTCAAGCGCGAGCTGGTGGAATGGTCTACAGATCGTTTTTCCATCAGCAAGCGCAGAGGATGCGGGCTTGTAAAACTTCATCGAGCTACGTACCACTATAAAAAACGCGGAGACCCGCAGTTAGCGTTGCGACTGCGGTTACGGGAACTGGCTGAGACTCGGAGAAGGTTTGGATGTAGGAGGCTACACGTAATGCTGCAAAGGGAAGGCTGGAAGATAAATCACAAGAGGGTCTATCGGCTTTATCGGGAAGAAGGACTTCACCTGAGGATAAAGTACAGAAGAAAACGGGCTTCCTATGTCCGCGTTCCATTGTCGGCGCCAAACCAGGCAAATGAGCAATGGACCATGGATTTTGTATCGGATCAGCTGTTCGATGGGCGCAGGTTTCGCGTATTGACAGTGGTCGATAAGTTTACAAGGGAATGTGTGTTAATGAAGGCCGATTTTTCTTTGACCGGCCACAAGGTTGCCAGAGCCCTGGAGATGGCTGGAAAAGAACACCCGTTGCCGAGTGTGATTACGGTGGATAATGGATCTGAATTTGTAGGAAAAGATATAGACAACTGGGCGTATTGGAGAGGCATCAAGTTGGATTTCATACGACCTGGAAAACCTATGGAAAACGCCTACATAGAGTCATTTAACGGACGGCTGAGAGATGAGTGCTTGAACGACCAGATTTTTATTTCTTTGCAAGATGCAGAAGATAAGTTAGAAAAGTGGAGAGTGGATTACAATGATTGTCGTCCACATGGATCGTTGGACAATCTGACCCCCAACGAGTTCATAAAAATCGGTCAGAAAACAGAGTCACAGAAGCCATTTTTTAATCCTTCGATTGGTCTAAATTTGGGGGTATAGTCACTTTTTATTTTTATAATATAATAAGTGGACAAAAACTATGGTCAAGGAGGTAATTAATGTTTAATAATAGGAGGATATTTATGTTAATAACTGTAATTGGGGCTCTTTTTGCCAACTTAGCAGTAGGCAACGCAGGTAACAATCTATGCTCAGATTCTATATTGTCTTCAGCTTATGATAAGGGGTATAGTGGCGGCATAAAATTCTATGATGATAACACTAACAACTCTCAAAAACAGCAGGATAAAATCGGATCAATAGCAGCAGATCTTAATGGCCAAACGGTTTCAGACACTACCGATGGAATAGCATTTTGTACACAGCTTGGTTATGTCGATGCCTTGGTGAGTAAATCACGAACACCGTCGGCTTCGTTTCTGGCATTATTTGATGAACAGACAAAAGACAGGGTTTGTGCAAGTCTAAAATCCAAAATAATATCAGCGGGATGTGTTTCTAAGGCCGATAAGGCAGGGTCAAAGAAGGATTTTGGATATGCTGAGAGCGTTGAGGTCGAATTAGTTGGAGGTTCGGTACGGGTCAGTATTAGCGATGATGACAAAGTTTATCTAACGACAACTTTTACTGCAGGAAATTCAAAAATTGAATCTACGAATACTGGCACTAAAGTTACAATTTCAGAGAAGATAGAAGGCTCTTCCGGCGAAGGGAATACCAAAATTCTTATAGCTGTACCCAAGGGCATACATCTTAAACTGAAAAGCGTAAATGGAGGAATCGACATTACAGGCATTCCGCGAGACCTTAATGTTGATACCGTTTCAGGTGATATTCATGTTAAATTCGACAATGGCAATCTAGAAGGAAAGGCAAATATCGATTCGGTAAGAGGCAATATTTATTTGAGATATGCCGATGGATTTAAATATTCTGGCAAAATAAGAAGCGTTAACGGTTCTATTTATGGGAAACCAGATTTTAAGGACGATGCCAAGTACGTCCTAAGATCAGGAAGCGTTTCCGGAAATATATATATAAACAAGTAAAACCGCCAAGACTTAGTTTTAAACCGCCATCCGTTAATGAATGGCGAGGCCTATTCAAAGTCCCTATCCAAGAAGTAGGGACTTTGAATATATATGGATGAATGCCGGTAAAACGGAACAGTTGTTGCGCGATTTTCTTTATGCCTAAAAAGGAGCTGTCTTATGAAACTAAAAATATTACTTGTTCTGATTTTGCTAATAGGCGGCTATTCAACCGCTAAAGCAGATGAAAATAGCTATAAACAGACCCCCGCTTATTCAATAGATGATAAAGAATTTATATATGAAGGCGATAAATATCCTGTTCGCAGAAAAATGCTTAATCGTGAGGGAGTGCAATACGATGTAGCTTTTTTAGTGGCGGCGTTCGAGCGAGCATATAGCGGCCGCGAGCATCTTCCTCCGGGAGTCTATGAGAAACTAATCAAAGATGTTCAAGCCCTCGGCGAAAAAACACCCCTTGGTACGACGGATATTGATGGAAATATATTTTGCAAGCGTCTGGCAGACATCTTTTGGGAAGTTCCGGACAACCATTTATTTATATATGGGTCATGCAATGATAAAATTAAGAAGCCTATAGCGTCCGATGTTGGGAAAAATATTTATACAGGCCGGGGATATTATTTCAAAGTTCGTATGATAGGCGGAAAACAAATCGGGATATTATCCTTAGGAACGTTCATGCCTGACAAAGATGACCTGTCTTGGAGAGGTTTTGAAGAAAAAATCGCAAATATCTCCAAAGAGACCGACGCTCTCGTTCTAGATTTGCGAGGGAATCATGGGGGAATTAGCGAAAATATCCGCTGGCTGGCCGACCACCTTTATGGCAATCCGGCAAAAATGGTTGACGAGATAATCGAACTTCGCGAATCCGCTCCGTTTTTTGCTCTTCATCACAATGAACCGGCATTTAGAATTATTGAAGCTGTGGAAGACCGCCTGCCTGTTCAGCCGTACCTCGTAAAAGAAAAGAAAAATGCTTTGAAAAAGTTTAAGGCATTCTATAAAAAACCTTCTAAACAATTGCGTTTGGTTCGTAAGGGATCCAATGCCGGCTTTAATCCGAAAGCCGGCTATGATAAGCCTATTCGTATTCTGATTGACAACGCTTGTGCTTCCGCTTGTGAAAATGGTTGTGCCCGTTTCCTTTCACATCCGCAGGTTAAAACTTATGGAACAAATACAAAGGGCGAGTCTCATTATGGAGACAATAAACCGCTCATATTGCCAAACAGTAATATTGTTGTGTCTATCGGAACTTCATTTCGCGAATTTGCAGACGGCAGGTTCATAGAAAAAATCGGTTATGCACCCGACATCCGCGTTCCCGACGGCCACGATGCGCTTGAAGCAGCATTAAAAGACCTGCGTTAAAACCCCAAACAATTTTCTTGCAATTTGCACGCGTTAGTGCAAGAAACGGGACAATACGTCAGAAAACCGAACACATGGGAGGTTTGAATGAGCAATATCCTTTGTATCGACGACGATTCTGAGTTTCTTGCCTTTATCGAACATTCTCTTAATAAATCCTATCGATGTTATGGGGCAGCTAATCTTAAAGACGGCTTGAATATAATCCACCGCGAAACGATAGATTTAGTGCTTTTAGATATTTTACTTCCAAAATTAGACGGATTTTCCGTCCTGGAAGCGTTAAAGTCTGACAAAGCCACCAAAGATATTCCCGTT
>JACPAJ010000062.1 GCA_016180865.1 Deltaproteobacteria bacterium | reverse complement strand
TTAGGTCTATTAAAAAATTCCCTTCCCTCCGGGTTATCCACCATGTCCTGAACGGCCGCTTTCGCCACATCTTTATCAGCCGTCATCAATGCCTTTGCAGCAATCAGACGCGTCTGGCAAGCATACGCATGCATTGCTAATTTTCTAACAGCATCTAATCCTTTTTCCCCCAGGGAAATAAGCAGATTCAGCACATCTTCCGGATTTGTCATTACCGCCGCCTCAGCGCAGAGATAATCAATCGCTTCTTCATCGCCTCTGGCAGCAAGCGATTTGGAAATTATAATCCGGTCTTCATGTGGAAAAGCGGTATCCTGAAGAACTCTTTTTAAAAACGCGATTTCCCTTTCCTTATCAATCGAAAGGATGAACTCAATAGTTTCGGAAGAAGCCGGGGTGGAAGAAAATACCGCCTCGGCTCCTTTAATCGCCAGCTCCTTGTCGATTACTGCAAGCGCTCCTACCGCAGCCATGCGGGCAGAAATGTTTGCTTTGCTCATCGCAACACTGACAAGCGCATCTTTTGAAGAAGCTCCTCTGGATATCAATAATTGAAGTGTTTTAGAATCGACATTATCAGGGAATGACTTCGTCATACTTACAAGAAACCGGGCGGCCGGCTCATTTCCATTTGAAGCAAGCACATATGCAATTTCACCGCGGATACGAAGATTGGTTTTTTCGTCCTGAAATATTTCCCCAAGTCTTTGAGCGGCTTCACCGCCATCTATCGCAATAAGGGCTTTGGCGGCTTCAGCGGAATTGTCTTCATAGACATTGCCTTTTGCGACCTTATATAAAACGTCTCGTGCTGCAGCGCCTCGATCTATCAGAAGTTTTACCATGGATGAATCAATTGCTTTCGGCGTATTGCCTATGCGGTCAATATCATCTTTGGTTCCCACCGATATCAGGGCTTTTCGAGCTGTGATTTTAAATGTGTTGTTTCTAATACCCTCGCCAAAAGCTAATTTTCTTACTTTTTCGATCTTTGCTTCGTCGCTTGGATCCGGCAGCGCGTTCAAAAGAGCGATATATTCAGCCGGCACAACTTGTTCAACAGGCTGTGTAGTACTTCCTCTATATCCAAAGGATATCACTTGAAGATTGACTGCAACTTTTGCGGCGGAGGCTGCTTTGGCCACTTCCTCGCCATACAAGACGCCATTATCAGTCCTAATGCCATCATAATCAGTAACGACCATCACCTGACATGAACTGTCTTTTGTGCCTTCAAGCTCTGATATAGCTTTTAACGCTGCATCGCAGACCGGTTCTATTCCGCCGTCAAAACGGATATTGCCTATCGCATCATAAAGTTTTGCGAGATTTTTTCCATCCATCGCTGTAAGAGGCATTACTGTAAATATGCTGCCTGGATTATTAAATGTAATCACGCCGACCCTGACCGCTTCGGCGCCTCCCCTTTTTAGCGCACCGATAATATCTGCGACAGTGTTTCTTACAAGCGCCGCACCTGGTTCCATGCTCACCGAATTATCAATGGCAAATATTATATCAATCTTTCTTCCCTTAACGTTTCCATCTTCGCCCTGCACTTCGGCCGTACTAGTCACCTGCTCTATAAACCGCCTTTGCATGGCATCTTCGACCTCAAAAGTTGTCGCTATAGGCACATGAAGAACTTCGGCCTGAGCTACTGCGTTCTGGCCGGTCACTTTAATAATAAAATTATCAAAGTCAGCCTGATTGTTCTTCTGTTTGAATTCTCCGGATACGCCATGGACTTCATATGAGCCCGGAGGCATTTTTATTGTAAAACTGAAATCGCCTCTTCCGTTATCAAAGATTTTTGATGATTTTGCCTCTGTCTGGCCCGGGATTATTTCATAAAAATATCCTTCCACGGGCCCGGAAAATCCGGCCTCTTTAGCATTTTCATGCCATTTAGCCATCTCTTCAGGAAGAGGCGGAACCTTTCCCTTATAATCTTTTGGAACGATATAAACGCGGCTGAACGAAAGCATGGAAGAATTCTCTTCTTCCTTTTTCGGGCGATCGTAGGCGTTCACACTATCGAGATCAATGGTGAATATAACCTCTTTTGAAGGATCCAGCGGCATGAACGCCCTGCCTTCTCTTGGAATATCGCGTATTCTAGCCGCATTTACGGTAGCTTTGCTATTGAACTGGCTGGAAGCTTTATCATCGCCTATATTCATAACTATACCATTCGATGAATTCGCCTTTGCCTCCGTTGAATCGATGCCAAGAAGCACCGCTTTAAACTGTTCCAGCTGCAGGTCGGATAGATAAGGGGCCTTGGCAATTGCTTTGAATCTCCAGCCTTCAAAGGTTGAGTTAACAAATGATACTTTGGCGTCTTTTGGATCGCTTCCAAGCAGTTTTAAAAAAGCTGCGGGATCGACGCCCACATCATTTTTTAAAAATTCCGCCCGTTCATGCGGGTCCACCGCGCCTTCCACTCCGATACCGGTCTGGCTTGTCTTGTCGTACTGCTCCAGAAGGTATCTTTCCATTAAATTTATAGGTTTTGCCATACAATCTATCTATCGGCTAATTTGTAAAAAAGTTGCGTAAAAAATGATGCGGGTTTTATTCCGAATAAATAGCGTTTGCGGTGGGAGATTCCCAGAAAGTGACGGATTTCACCGGAAGACCGCTCTTTTTGGCGTTGTTGAATATTATTTGAGCAAGATTTTCTGCGGTAGGATTCGAGTCCAGAAGATAAAGTTTTTCCCCGGCTTCATTTAAGATTTTTGCCAAAGGATCGGATTTATTCAAAAGCATATGATGGTCAAGATTTTGATCAATCCATTGCCCTATGCTTTCTTTCAAGGCGTCGAAATTTTTCAGCATTCCTAAATTGTCCAGCGCATTCCCTGAAAGCGTGATTTCCGCGCGTCCTGTGTGTCCGTGCAGATGCCCGCATTTTCCCGGATCTTTATAAAGCCTGTGCCCGTAACAAAGCGTGAACGTTTTTGTTATATTATACATTTTTCCCTCCATCCACAGACACCGCTTGTCCTGTAATGCTATTATTCCTTACAAGAAACAAGACGGCATCAACCACATCCTGCACCTCTACCTCCTTTTTAAGCAGGGTTGCACCTAGTGCCATCTGTTCTGACCTCTGATCTCTGACTTCTGACTTCTGAGGTCGGAAGTCGGAAATCGGAAATCGGACAACCCCCGGACATACGCAATTCACTAACACAGCCGGCGCCAGCTCTTTTGCAAGCCCCTTTGTCAAAGCTATAACACCGGCCTTTGAAATGCCATACGGCACATAAGAGGCCGCCGGCGAAAAGCCGTAGGTATCGGCAATATTTATAATCCTCCCATGGCCTGATTTTTTCAAAAAAGGCGCCGCGAACTTTGCAAAAAAGAACGGCGCTCTGCAGTTAATGTCCAAGAAATCATCCCATTGAGGTTCAGACGTTTCGGCAAGCGGCGTTTTATAAAAAATTGCGGCATTGTTGATTAGAATGTCCAACCCTCCAAGAAACTTTGCCCCTTTATTTACAGCATTTTCAATTTGGCTTATAACTCTTACGTCTGCTTTGACAGCACATGCTTTATTGCCTTTGCTTGCTATTTCTTCGACAAGCTTCCCGGCCTCCTGCTTGGATTTATTATAATGAATTACTACCGCAGCTCCATTATTTGCAAAGGCTAACGCAATTTCTCTTCCAAGCCTTTTCGCTCCGCCGGTTATAAAAACTTTTCTTCCACTCATGATTTCCATTAAATAGCAACTTACGCAAATTGCAATCATCTGGCAACATAATATATTATGTGAACACTTGCTAAGTGTCGGACACTTATTGAGGAAAAACGCTGTTAAGTGTCCGACACTTAGCAGGCATCAATGGCTTCTCGCAATGACTTTTTATTGACTTTTTATAGATTATTTATTTAATAAAATCAGCTGGTTATCCTAAACATCTATTTTATTCATTTATTACATAAAAATACACTTGCCTATAGGTTTCCAAAAAGATATAATCTTTCTCAAATTTGAATTCTATTGTGTCTTTGATTATTCAGTACAGCTTTTAATCTGCTCCGTCGTACCTGAAAGAAGTTTTTTTGGAGGGTGATATGGTTAATGTTACGCCCTCGTCAGCAAATCAGGTCGAAAGAAACATCGACGGTGAGCTGTTGCTTTCGTATCAGGAAAATGTCTGTTTAGACTCCCCCCCCGCAGATAAATATGTTCTTGATGAGAAAAAATACCTTCATGCCGGAGGCCTGACTTTGTTCGTTATCAAATTAGCCACATCGGCAGCCGAACTTTTAGCCGGCCAGCTTACCAAAAGGCTTGCAAGCAAAACGCTGGATGCCGGCGAAAGCAGGCTAAGGCGCCTATTCAATAAAGCGCCTTCAAAAGAAGAATCCCGAACATATGAAAAATTTTACGGCAGAAGCTTGCCAGATGCAGTCGAGGTTGTTCAAAAAAACTGGCACGATGTTACCGGCCCCAAAGCGATAAAATATGCTTTTGGCTTTTTATACCATCAGGATCCTAATCACTCTTCGCTTCAGGCGCGCGATAGGGCAATGACTGAAATTTCAGCAAATGCTGTAGTTGCGATGATGCAGAAATATAATCTGACGATCGAACAAATATATCATATTTTTTTAGAAGTGGACGGAGATTATGGCATTGGCCGCGAGCAAATAAGAAGCAATATCTGGGACGCTATTTTGCAAGCCAAATGGAGCGGCGAACAGGCTCCTCAGCCGTCAATAAAAGTTACAATTACCCAAAAAATATTTCTTCAGCAAATGCAAAGGCAGCGCCTGCTCCTTGAACTTGACGGAATCAGAGATATCTTAATAGAATTGAGTGAAGCGGTAAAGTCGGCGCCGTCAAGAAATGCGCCCGAAGAAGTTGTAATAGACGGTTATGAAATAGCGCTTGGCCAGCCGGTAACCGAAAAAGCTATCGGCAGGTTTGCATTGGCAAAAAAAATGGCCGATATGGCGGAAAGGATCGCTGCCGGAACGGCTCTCGCCAAAGAGGATGAATCTTTCTTAATGCGATTGCTTAATAAAAATCCGGCTCTTCAAAAGAGGCTCGATGACATGTCTCACAAAACGGAAGAGTCGATCAGGGGCACCAATCTTGCCATGCAAATGATCGAAGAGGCCGAACTCGGCGAAAACAGATGGTTCGCGCGCGTGCTTGACGAAATAAACGGCATGCAGGGATCCGCCGAAATAATAATAATCGTAACGGAGCCCAGCGGAAACAAGATCAAATACGGATTCAGGCTTAATCCGTCAGGCTTTGGAATAGGCGAAAGAATGGAGCTGCATGTTGTTGGAAAGCCACATCCTATTTCCCCCTTTAGTTTTGGCGCGGTAGATGTCCTGGATGTTACGAGCGACGGCATGTTTGCATCATGGTCAACCGGTATCGGCATAAAAGACGGCCATTCGCTGGCTTTTCCCGTTACAACCGATGAAATCGAACATTTAAGAAGCCTGTCGAAAGATTTCAGGTCTGATGATGTCCTGAAAAACAGCACGGAGGCAGAAGCGTTTTTCAGATTTTTCAATAGATTTCAATCCATTGCCAGAATGGTTTTTGGAGATGAATTCATGTTTGAGGATGGTTCTCCGGAAACTTCCATAAAAAAATTATCCGAAATTCTGGCAAAAAGGAACTGGTCTATTGCTTTAGAACAAAATCTTGATGCTTTAGCCGTTGAATTTAACAACCCCGGAGCTCTGGCGGCCCGCTTGGGCATAGCCGACTCAGCCGAAGTCGATTTATTCATTGAAGCAACCCTTGATGCGCAACTTAAATTTCTTGGCGCATCATTTACAAAGCGTTTTAGCAAAACCAACCAGCCTCAATTCAAAAAGCTCCTTGCAGAATTAAAAACAGCCATCGTGGCCGGCTACAGCATAGATGTTAATAGAGCGCTTGCTAACATAAAAGCGCTTGCCAGCAGGCAGATAGGGAAAAAAGCCGCCGATGTAACGCTTTCACTTGACCTCTACGAAGAGCTTGAAGCATGGTTAGAGGTCAGAGATGGCGCACAGCTTAAAGAATATATAAAAAGCAATATGCCACAGCGTTTGCGTGAGGTGATAATAGCCCGCGGAGTAGGCGCTTCAAAACCTCCGAGCCTTGAGGAAGCAAGGAGTTACGCGGCAGCTGAGCCGCTTAAAGCAATCAGGGAATACGATAGAATAATGGCCGAGCCTTCAATTCCAATCGAAGTAAAAATACTTGCACAAGCCGAAAAGGCCGCGCTGGCGGCGGGGCCTAAAGTTCTACAGCGGCAAAGGGCAAGAAGAGCAAAAGCATGGATTGAGTGGATGAGAGCGCGGGGAGAAACGATTCCTCCGGAAGCGGAAGCAATCCTTAAAAAACTTCCGTCTTTAAACGGGCCCAAGAAAAAGCGCACAGCGATACCCGCCGAGGCAGAATTAAATGCGGCTGCTAACTTTACTCCGGTTGAAGATGCGCGGCCTGAAGCGATTCAATACGCCGAAAAAGGGGCAAAGGCTTTTCGCGATATCGGCGGCTCAGCCATGCTTGGCAGTGCTATTTTTTTGGGCGCCGGCGGTGTTACGAAAATGATATTTGGGGAACCTGAAACAGAGCTTGAAGCCATCCTGCAGGGATACGACACAATCGGCATTGCAACCGGCGCGGAAGCGGGAGTAGCAAGTGTCAGGGAATGGTTTCCGTCAAGGCGCATTGCTCCGTCTTTCAGAGCTCCGGTTCCTATGGCAGCGCCCTTAAGTTTTTTAGATTTTGCCGGCAACATCGGCATTAGCGGGCTCATGTATCGCGGCGTTTATAAAGCATCCGATTTCATTGAAGTCGGCAAATTTATCGGAGATAAAATCGGCCCGTATGATACGAATGAAGTTGTCGGGCTGATAGGCACGGGAGCCGCATTTGGTTCCGCCAGAGAAGTGCTGGCACGCGTAGCGCCGAACCTTGCTTTGGACATTGCTAGAAACAGCGCAGCTTCACTGGTGGCAAAAGAAACAGGCGGAGCCATTCTTTATGCTTCTCGCCTGGGGCCTTCGGCGGTTTACGGCTTAAAACTTTTAAAAAATACAACCGGAGCCGCCTTGATTTTTGATGTCGGCTCCATAGGAATCGGCGAGGCTGCCGGACTTTACGATTCGGCCGAGGCCTCAAACATGGTAAGCGAATGCCGGAACAGCTTCGCGCTCTCTTTTTTAATGCCTGGCATTTACGGCCTTGAATGCCGGCTTCTTGGCGGCAACGACATAGACATTGTGTCATCAATGGTTTCTAAAAGAAAAAACCGGGAAGATGACTTGGCTTTAATGGCTGATGCGGCGGGCGAAACATTAAAAAGGTTCGCTGCTTATCTTTATAACGTGATTACAAGGGATGAACTTCCTCCGTTTTCCGACGATATAATCAGAGAACTATTTAAAGATCCCACACTTTCCGGAAAATTCCAGGTTTGGGAGGCAAACCAGCATAATTTTTTAAGAAACGATCGCGATGCCAGCTGGCTTTTTAAAACAGATGCCGTCGATCAGGGAAAAGTTAAAGATCCCGCAGCTGTTATATTCTGGCTCGAGCCTTTTCTTCTAAAAACGGTGGCAAATCTTAAAGATGCCATCGGGGAAAACATGGCGACAAGAAGAATGTTTGGATGGAATGCGGATAATCTTGAAAAGGCCATTAAAACGCTTGAAACGTATGAACAGGAAATAAAATCTGTTTCGGCAATATACCAAACAAAGCAGCCAAGCGGATTCTGGCCGACGAAATTTTCGGCACATAACCCAAAAATAGTCAGATTAGAAGGCAAAACCGAATAAAAGCCGGAAACGATGGTTGATCTGGGAATTATCTCCCGCAAATACCGCATTTGCCGGATTTCCGTTTTCATCTACAAGAAAAGCGTATGTCCCCTGCAGCTTGACTTTATGTCCTTTAAAATAATAGCTCGATCCTGCCTGATACTCCGATTCATCGTTATCTGCGTCATCCCAGAAAATACGCGAAATTTCGGCCGCCACCTCCCATTTTTTAGGTATCAGAAAATAGCCGGCTTGAACTGTTACAGCCGGATTATTATCGCCGTTTTCATGATTATGAAGATTCATAAATTCGCCTTCCAATGAAAGACCTTTCTGCTTTAGAGCGACATCGGCCGACGCGAACGAATAATCCGGCGACTGGTCGCCGGCGGTATTGTTAGTGGCGTTGTTAAAGTTGTCGTTGTTATTGAATGAAAAATGCGCGCCGACAGCAAGATTCGGATCTTCCGAATTTTCAAGATCTCCCTCTGTATAGCCGTACTTTCCGAAAATATTATAAACAACCCTTGTGCCGACATTCATCCCTTTGCTGACATTAATCAAATTACCGCCGGAGCCGTTTGTCACATAAGCATCGTAATCAAGCTTGGCTATTGAACCGTGAAAATCTATTCCGCGGTCCCATGTAAAGCCGAAATCATTTAAAGCCGTGATCGGATATTCCCCAAACTGCTGGGCAGGGCTTATAGTGTAAGCCTGCCTCGAACGCGGCAGAAAAAACTGGCCGAGCTTTATCTGAATTTTTTCGGTTGCCGCGTAATTAAACCACAAATCTCTCATATAAAGATTCGCGGAGACATCGTCCGTTGCATGAGTTGTATCGCTGTCTCCCATTTCAGGCATGATCATATATGTAAGTTTGGAAGTGTACGCATGACCCGTGAATATCAGGCGCGAGCGCGGAATGCCGAAATAATTATTATCCCTTGCGGCTTCCCTCGTCTGATATTCGTACCGCATCTGCAAATTTGCGTTCAGCTTTAATTTGAACTGATTGTCGGCTGATTGGATGAAAAATCCGCTGTCATAGCCTGACAAGGGCTTTGCTTCATCGACAGCCGGTTTTGCTTCCTCCGATGCGAATGCAAGCCGGCTTAAAATAAGCAGGAACGCAGAGGAAATTAGAACGATTTTTGAGAGCTTCATTGTGGGCCTCCTTAGAATTGAATCTTAGTCTAAAATACGGCGGGCTTACAAAAGAAAAAAATTTTTATTTTTTCAGGCCAAACGGTTTTGGAAAAAGCTTTGAAAGATTCGTTTTAAGCGTTTTTCCGCCGGTATTCGCCAGAATAATTTTCAGTTTCGGGTTGAATTCCGACATAAACTGCCGGCATGCACCGCACGGAGTTGAAAGCTTGGAAGCGCCCGTCACAATCAGCAGCTCCTTAAAATTTTTATGCCCTTCCGAAACGGCTTTAACAAAAGCCACCCTCTCCGCACATATCGCAAGGCCGAAAGAGGCGTTTTCAATATTGGAGCCCGTAATAATCTTTCCGCCGTCCGTTAAAAGCGCCGCCCCCACCTTAAAACCGGAATATGGCGCATATGCTCTACTTCTGGCTTTCAGCGCCTCTCTCAAAAGATTATATTCTTCTTTTGCCATGCGATTTTCAATCTAGCACAACTTTGAAACCCAGTCTCTATAATTTTTAAAAATGCCGGCGCCGGTTTTTTTAATCGCTTCTTTATAATTACCAGCCCTGATGATCTGCACAAGCAGTTTTTGCATCAATTTGTAATCGGAAATGCTTATAAATTCCGGCGCGTAATTTTTACGCCCGTTATTGTGATAATTTCCAAGCGGAAAAGCGAGCCCTCCCACTTTCCTGCCGTTAATTGTCCAAACGCTGGCCTCACATGTTCCTCCGGACAACAGCGCCCGCTGAAATTTGAACTTTTTATTCTTTTTTGCCAAATCATTTGAAATCGATTTCAGCCAGCAGTCTATTTCGGGAGTAAAACAGCTCATTTTATCGCCTACCCGGAGCACCGGCCCGCTGCCTATTTTAACTCCTCCTGCTGAAGCGGAAGAACATTCAAGCACTATGATGGGCGCATTTCGAGGCAGTTGGACGCTCTTAGAAAAAGCCACACATCCGATAAATCCGACTTCTTCTGCGCGGGTAAAAAGGCATCTGACGTCAGCCGCGATTTTATTGCGCTTAAGATAATGCAAAAGTTCCAAAAGAGCCGCCGCACTGACAAGATTATCGGCGCCTTTTGTGTATAGCAGTCCTCCGCTTATTCTGAATGGCGGAATATCATACCATCCGAAATTGCCGGACTTTGCTTTGTATCCGTTTTTTGCCTTTATCTCAAAAATATGTTTCCCGTGCCATTTTTTATTTCCAAGTTTTCCCGCCACTTTCCCTTTAATGATGCCGCCCGATGTCATAATGCAAACTTTGGCGCCGTCAAAATATTCCGGCTTTATTCCTCCGAGAATCCCTGTGCATAACCGGCCGTTTTTTACCGCTGCTATTTCAAATCCCGGATGGTCCATATGAGCCGTCAATATAACCGGCTGCTTAGCTTGCCCAAGCTTATAATGAGCGATTAAATTTCCATATTTATCTTTTCTCAGGCTGACATTCAATTTTTTGCAAAATTTAGATACATAATCCGAAACAAACTCCTCATGAAACGGCGCCGTCGGCAGAGACAGAACATCTTTTAAAATATTCATAAAATTAGCTCCTAATATCCAAGGGAACGCAATTTGCGCTCCGAAATCCCAAAATAATGCCCGATTTCGTGCAAAAGCGTTCGCTTAATCTGTTCAACCATCTCGGCCTCATTTTTGGAAATCGCCTCTATATTTTTCTGGTAAAGCGTTATTTTATCGGGGAGCACTCCTCCGTAGAAGCTTCCTCTTTTTTCCAGAGGCACGCCGTGATAAAGGCCCAGAAGCAGGCTTTTTTTGCTTGAAGTTTTTGGAGAATCCTCAACTGTGATTTCAATATTTTCAAGCCGGCCGATTATTTCTTCCGGAAGCTCTAAAAGAGCCTTCTTAATAACCTCTTCAAACTGGCACCGCTTCATAAGTATTGCAAAAATACATCAAATCCTGTAAAGAAATAAAGGAAAAAAAGCGAACGAGCGAGGAATGGAGACATCTATGAATAAATTTGAATGCACGGTATGCAATTATATTTATGACCCGAATCTGGGCGACCCCGATAACGGCGTGGAGCCCGGAACAACTTTCGAGCAGCTGCCGGAAGACTGGGTATGCCCCGAATGCGGCGCCGGCAAAGATTTATTTGAACCGATTACTCATTAATCGGCCTTCGGCATTATCCAAACTGACTGGAAATTTCTCTCAATTGGTTCAGCAGACTCTTAATTTTCTCAATGCTTGTTTGAGCCGCAAGAAGCAGTTCCCTGCTTTCTTCTGTTGAAAGCTCGGAAGGCTTTAGCATCTTTATAAATCCTTGCACCACCGTCATCGGCGTTTGAATTTCGTGTAAAAGTTGGGAGAGTTTTTGTTTCATGTTAAGCGTCCCATTTAAGCATTTCTTTAAATTTTTCCGGTTCGAACGGAAGCTGGATATAACCGGTAGCACCAAGCTTTTCGGCCTTTGGCCATTCTTCTTTCTTGCCGTAGCCCGACACGAAAATAAAGGGTATTTGTTTATTCTGCTCTCGGACTTGTTTCAGAAAATCGTATCCGCTTGGCTCATTTTCGCCAAGGTTGATGTCTGAAAGAATGGCGTCATATTTGTTTTTACCGTCGGCCAGATGTTTAATCGCATCGCTTACATTTGTAGCGTCTAATACCTGTATGCCGTCGCCTTTTAACATCATTCTCATCGCCAAATTAAAATTCTTGTCGTCGTTGAGTAAAAGCACTTTTTTCTGGTGCGATGGTTCGATAATTAGATGGTTCGATTGCACTTCAAAAGATTTGCATGCAAGAAACTGCAATAGTTCACTTGCTTTCATAGGCTTGGGGAGGAAACCCATAAATCTTAAATCTCTAATAACTTCGGACTTGGAATTTTGAACTCTCTGCCTTATCTGCATATCCAGCTCTTCTTTTCGTTTATTTGAATAAATGATCACATACGTATTTGGATATTCTGCCAATATCTTTTGCACAAAGTCATAACCGTTCATTCGATTCTTTCCAAGATCGATATCGGCTATTAAATAGTCAAATTCAGTAACTTTAAAAAAATCTAACCCCTCTTCCGCGCTTCCAGCTTCTATAAATTTTACATGATCTTTTACCTGATCGATGGTGTTTAAGACACATCTAATGCTCTCTCTAAAAAGTGGTTCATCATCAACTATGAGTAAATTTGAAGTCCGCCCGCGTTTTTTATTGATTAGCATGAACTCTTGGACGTTTGCTGTGTCGCCATAGTCAGTTCTTGCGGCCTCTTCTTGTCGGAACAATTTCAATTCCTTTGAATTATGTATGAGTTCTGCTTCATCAAATGTCATTTGTTCTTTCCCAGCCAAAAGCTCGATTATAAATTCAGCGCCATTTTTGTGCGATGGTTCGATAGTTCGATGGTCTGATGGTTTTATGGCTTTAACATCCTCTGAACTATCGCACAATCGCACCATCTTACCATCGCACCTGTTCCTTGCTTCTATTCTCCCGCTGTGCATATCTATAATCTTCTTGCAGATAGTAAGCCCCAAACCCGTTCCATCCTTTTTCCCCAATGTGAAGAAGGGGTCGAATATTCTTGAAAGAGCCACGTCCGGTATTCCCGGCCCGCTGTCAGCGATGGCAATTATTAGGTGCTTGTCATCTTTTTCCGTCCTCACCCACAATATTCCAAACGCTTTTCCATCACCGTTTGCTATAGCGCCAAGCGCATTATCAATGATATTAGTAAGCGCTCTGGTAATACGTTCTCCATCTGCATAAAGAGAAGCGCTTCCATGATTAAAATCATATTCAATTTTAACGTCCGCATTGGGATGATTTCTTAATGCCTCTCCCAACGCAAACGTAATTATGCTTAATGGCGCATGATCTTTTAATTCAAGCGCCGTAGAATCACGCGAGAAATCCAAAATGTCGTTAAGCATTGCGTTCGTATTCGCAATGTTTATATCAACGGCAGCTATCATCTTTTTCACTTGAACTGGATCGTCCTTAATTACTGGTAAAACGCTAAGTAACGCTTTCATGCTTGTCAAAGGCGTTCGCACATCATGGGCTACCATGGCAACTGATTCGCCGATAGCAGCTAGATTGGCGGTTTTTGTTACGCGATCTTGATATTTTTTTAATTCCTGAATAATATTGATTATATCGTGTGTGAGACTGTTCATCTCTTCCGTCGCTTGTTTTGGTATGTGGATATCGAATTTGCCAGTTCGTAAAGGCTGTAGATGATTACGTATAACATGTAACGGTTTTACCACATTTTTTTCCAACATCGCTGATAGAACAAAGAGAACAATGATAAATATTAAGGAAATAATTAACAGGAACTTAGATATTTCATTCGGTAATAAAATATTGCTTTGTTCCACAGAAAACACTTTTTTCAAATAACCAAAATTGCCGCTGCCATAGGTCATCTTATGATAAAAATTATAGCTATTCCCATTTTTTATCACACAAGCGTTCTGATCCAACAACTCACCCCACATGCACTTATAACCAGATATTTCAGCTTCATATGCTTCGGATCCCAACACTTCAATAAATTCTAGTTCATCTCTAGATTTTATCTTATTCAGATAAAGCAAAATTGCATTTTCTTGATTAAGCATCATGCTACTAACGATTTCATTTGAATCGATTTGTGACATTTGGCTGTTATATCTTATGCGTTCTTTTAAATTGTTTTTTCTCTGAATGGCTCCATATTGGTAATTTGCAAACATTCCAATTCCTATGAATAATGTGAACACTACAAGTAGGACAAAATGAATTTTTTTTGATAAGGTTATCATGGGTTTGATGTTTTAACGACAACTTGATTTCTGTTCGAAACCTTAACGAGAATAATAGTCCTCTCAGAGTAATTTGTTCCGTTTTTATGAAGAAACTTGCCAGTGATGCCATCATAGCTCCATGTCTGATTTAACGCTACTTTAATGGCTTCCCTATCATAAGATTTTAATTTATTTAATGCGTTATACAATATCATCGCTACGTCGTAGCAATGTGCTACCGTTCCAAGCGCCTCTTCATTAAATTGGCTGCCAAATCGTTGAATAAATTTTCTGCTCTTTTTGTTTTGAACAGTCGGGATCCATGAAATAGTAAAGTACGCTTCTAATCGATTATCATTGATAATGTCGTAAATTTGTTTGGACCATGTCCAGCCGTCACCGCCCAAAAACGTAGATACTATGTCAGATTTTAAAAATTGAGATATTATTAATGCGCTTTGCATTGCGTAGTTGGGCAACAAGACAGAGTCAAAATCTTGAGTTTTAACCTTAGCAAGTAAGGATGAAAAATCGGTGTCGCTCGTAAGAATATCATACTCGCCAATAACTTGCCCACCTAGCGCCTCAAAAGCGTTACGGTAGGCGTTTGCCAAAGAAATACAATATGTACAGTTGGCGGCGGAAATAATTAACGTCTTGCGTTTTGCCATATCTTTATAAGCAAATGCCGCTAAAATGCTTCCCTGAACGCTGTTTGTATAGATGCCCATTTTAACATAGTCCCCAATTCGGGCTATTCTGTCGTCAGTTGCAGTAGGCGTGATAAGAGGCAATTTGTTTTTCTGAGCGCGCCCTCCTCCTAAAATGGCAAAATCAGAGCACATGAAACCCATCCCCACGGAAGCGCCATCTCTCTTAGCCTCATCAACTACTTCAATGGCTTTTAATTTATTGTCGTCATAATCATATTTAGTAAATGAAATATCATACGTTAGTTGTGTGTGTTCTTTTTTAAAATCATTCCACGCTAATCGCACGCCTCTTTCAAAATTTTGGCCGTAAGGATCGTAACAAAACGAGCTTGCTTTAGAAAATGTATGAAACAATGCCACATTAACTTTGCTAACTGGTCCTGCTTGTAAATACTGTGACCAAAAAATAGCTGTCACTATAATTATTTGTTTCGTGTATTTTGTTAGCATTGTTTTTTGTTCTTTATGTTTCCAAGCTCAAGCCTATCATCCGCACGCTCTCTTTTTCTTCGTCGATTTCTACTTCTGCATATCCATTTTTCATATCTGGCATGCAATAACCGTTAATAAATTCTTCGATCTTCAATTGTTGGCTTTTGTATGGCGGAAATAGAGACCATTTCAACGCCTGTTCCATGCCATGAGGCATTCCATCAGAGCCAAAAAGCAAATCTTCGCCCGGCTTATACTTGATATCGTCAATTAACATTCTGAATGGATTATTTTGATTGCGATATGCCGATGGCAATCTATCCGCATACCTTATGGAGTCTCGCGAAAAATTTGGTTGCATTGAAAGAACGACTCCATGCGATTTCAGCTCAGAAGCTATTTTTTTTGTAATAAACTGGCAGTGTTCCAATCTGACTTGAATATTCCCCTTATCCACGCCAATTTTTCGTAATACCGACGCCGCCTGATCAAGAGCGGCATCACCGATTGCATGTATTGCTATCGGCTTGTTCATGCCTGCAATAGCATGCAAAATTTTAAGTAATTCGTCATTTGTATAAATTAACATGCCCCCGCCGCCAGCAATATAGTTTTTAGCTAAAGCCGCGCTATGTGCGGCCAAAGCCCCGTCCGCGAATACCTTTATGCCTTTTATTTCTTTTCTTAAATTATCAGGCAACCTTAAATAGTCAGGAAAACTCGCCCACAAGGATGTTCTATTGCGATATTTGCTGTCTTTGTAATATTTCACAGCCCCAATATCAAAAACGCACATGTCTTCAGCATACCACACGCCGGCGTTTTCAAGCTCCCCAAAATGCAGACCCATTTTAAGATCGTTAAATTCCATTAAGCTTGCTATAAATTTTAAAACTTCCAATAAGTTTTTTTCTACCCATGCCTGATCTTCAATATTCTTTGCGATATTTTCATCGATACTTTTCAACATCGCCCTAGCGGAAAGATTAATAATATATTTATGCAAAGATACATTGCAGATCAAAACTGGCGGAAACGAAGATAATTCCTTTTCATTAAAATGAAATTTTGTTTCATCCCAATCAAGCAGCACATTTATTTTATGCTCTAATTTTGTCATAAATTCTACTGCGCTCTCTTTTGCATCTATACCTGCAAGAGTAGGAGCACCATGCATAGCGCTGTAAGTAAGCGTATGGCTATGATTATCTTTCAATAACGGCAGTCTTACTCTGTACTCATTATTTTTCATTGCTATAACAGCTCTCGCCTAAATAAAACGCCATCGACAATATAACCGTTCTTGCGGCAAAAACTCATAGCACCTTTATTAAAAAGTTTAGCTTGGCAATCAATTACTCGAATGTTATTTTTAAGACAGAATATTTCTGCTTGCCTATACAATTTACTTCCAACACCCTTACGCCGACAGGATGGATCCACTACCACATTAAACAAATTTAATTTTTTTTCTTCAGAAGTTAATTGTAATGGAAGCACACAACCCCAAAGATGGCCAAGGTAATTATTACCCGACAATGCAACCCATGTATAATGCGGAGGTTTTTGTATGCAAAGATCCACGAAAAAAACATGATATAGCCGTTTGAGCATTTCTTTTTTTGAAATCGTCTCTGACCTCCGACCATTCCTCATTAACAGAGATTGAAGACGCAAAAAATCGTTCCACTGGTGTTTGTGGATAATCTCTATGCGCATAATAATATTACTAAGCGTTGTGAATTAAATTCATTTTCGATATGCAAACATCGCTATTAGTGTTTGCAAATTGCCGATGTTGCAACAACCAATGCTAAAAATGTTGCTGTTGCGGCAAGATTTGCAAATGTAAACATTTTTTTATTTTTACTGCTCTTTTTGTAAATTTTCTTTTGCGATTTTTTTTTCATTTGTTCCTCCTTTTTTGTTCTATCGGACATTATATTAATATAATTTACAACAAATATAACCTATGATCCTGCTCCCCACATCCTCAACCTTTCATGCAGACTAGATCTGCTGATGTTAAGCAAGGTTGCCGCTTTGCTTTTGTCGCCATGCGTTAGCTCCAGCACGCGTTTGACATAGGCCATCTCTGCTTTTGTAGCACATTCTTTTAATGGAATGATCTCGGTTGTATTGGAAGGAAGATCCATATGTTCAAAATGTTTCACTGTTTCAGGATTTCGTTTCCTGAACACCCATTTTGGAAGTTCTGAAAATTTTATTTCCGGCCCCGTTGCTAATACAATCAGACTTTGCACCAGATTCTCCAGCTCACGAATGTTTCCTGGCCAATAATAATCTTGAAGAGCTTGCATGGCAGCCATTTCAAAACTCCATCTTTCTTTTGGCGAAAATTTGCTCAAAAATGCCTTTGCAATCAGCGGAATGTCGCCTTTGCGTTGATTGAGCGACGGTATTGTGAAAGGCACAACTCGCAAGCGATGAAACAAGTCCAACCTGAATTTACCTTCTTCAACGAGTTTTTCCAAATTCTCGTTTGTTGCGGCAATGACCCTGCAATCAACTTTGATAGGCTCGTTTCCGCCGATCCTGCACATTTCCCTTTCCTGCAACACGCGCAATATCTTTGGTTGAATGTCCCATTTAAGACACGACACTTCATCCAAAAATACATCTCCGCCGTTTGCCAGCTCAAACTTGCCTATCTTTCTCTGATGAGCTCCTGTGAATGAACCCTTTTCGTGTCCGAAAAGCTCGGATTCAAGAAGATTTTCAGGAATGGCTGCGCAGTTGACTGCAATGAACGGGCGATTGGAATTTTCTTCCAGTCTATGAATATATCTTGCCAAAAGTTCTTTGCCCGTGCCGGATTCTCCTTCAATTAAAATATTGGCTGAATGACCTTTTACGCGATTTGCTTTTGAAAGCATGTCTTTAAAAACAGGCGATTCTCCAAGCATTGAACTTTTGCCCGACAATTCGTTGATATCGGCAAACAAGGCCGCCTGTTTTTCGCGAAGATCACGGATCGGACGAACCTTTTCTATTACAGCAATGAGTTCTTCGATTTCAAATGGTTTTACTAAATAGTCAGCCGCGCCGAGTTTTACGGCTTCCATTACAAATTTAGGGTCTTTCTGGCCTGTGACCATTACGACATCAACGGAGTGGCAGTTTTGTTTGATACGCTTTAAAAGTTCCAAGCCATTTTCTTCGCCAAGGCCGATATCCAGAAGAACAATATCTATTCCATTGGCTCTGATTAAAATTTCCGCTTCGGTGGCGTTTCTTGCTGAAGAAAATTTATAGGTATTTCGCAGGTTAGCTTTCAAAAAGAGCAAAAAGCTCGAATCGTCATCAATGGCTAAGATATGCATATTCATTTTCTCATATCTACAAGCAATATCCGTGCCATTTTCACTCATGGAAATATCCCTCCATAAATCAACACGTTAAAAATTTTCAGAAACTGGACGCCAGAAAAAGTGTCCAATCTTCCCTACACTCATGTCCAAAATTTCGGTAAACATTATAACATCTACCAGACTTCTATATGGCATTTCAGATGAATGACAAGAACAATTTGTTCTAATTTTAGAAAAATTCCGCCGGCTTGACTTGATTGCTGAATGCGGCGCCGGCAAAGATTTATTTGAACCGATTACTCATTAATCGGCCTTCGGCATTATCCAAACCGACTGGATGTATCTCCAGTCCAAAGGATGCCTTCCGGATAATTCACCGAATTCCTCAAGAAACCTACTGAAACAATCGCGCACAAACGTTTTGCATATATTTTCTTCGTTTTTGCTTATTTTAGGCTGCTTTTTAAGAAGCATCTGCAAAAACTTTTCGCCTATATCTGTTTTAAACGAACGTATGGACGATTCAATGTCGCCGTCTATTTTCCAAACTTTCTTCAAAACCTTGCTGAGCTCGTCTTCATCCAGCGGCGCAAACTTAAAACTGCCGCTCGCGGTCCCTTTCGCCCAGATCGTCAATAAAACATTCGCCCACTTAAAGTTTTCACGGTCGCTTGTAGCCATCATCACTTCAGAAGGCTTCAGTCCAAAGACATCATGGAACATCCGCCCTACATAATCGGCAAATTCGATATTTCTTTCCACCTCGCGTATGTCATCGATGCTTTTAAATTCCCTGTACGGACGATCTTCGCTTTCGCCTGAGAAAAAAAGCGGCCTCTTCCGCAAAATTCCGTTTATCAGCATGCCGACGTTTTCATCCAGCAGCGAAAGATCCCCGTCGCATGAAACCGGCCAGCCGCCGGTAGCGAATTTCCGGGCGTCCTGCCTTGCTTTTGCGATGAGGCTGAAGCCTATTTGAAGGAGATTAATAAGAACGCGCTCCTTAAGCACATTTCCAGCTTTATGTATGTCGGCGCCGCTCAAATGCTCAAGGCCGATATTAACGTAACCCATCGCCTTTTTCAGCGATGATTCGATTGTTTCCGGAGTGATTGGGCGCGCATCGGCCATTACTATTTTATTCGCAAGCGTGATAAGCTCCATCATCACCTCGTCGCGAAAAGCCTCTTCCTTTATATCCGACAGCGCCAGCATAAAAACGGGATATGATTCTCCGCCGAGAGCCAGAGGATAGACGGCCCTGCGCAACTCCGTCTGCCCCGATATGTTTTTCCTTTTCGGGAGTTGAGCGATCTGGCGGTCATTTAAATACTTATAGACTTCCAGCGCCTCCTCCAGCGGAACAAAGCCTTTTTCCGAAAGCCTCTTCGAACGCGACCAGCTCTAAGATCGGCCTGATGATTTCATCCGATTTTGCCGAGTCGCACTGGTAATAATAAGATCCGTCCATTGTCGAAGGCGGAAGGCTGAAAGGCCATTCCTTTTCAAGGGGATTGTCGTCGCTTGTCTCTTTTTTCATGATGAAGACAAACTCTTTAAGAGCCAAAACAACCAGATCGGCATCCCCTTCATAAACCCACTGAAGCACTTTTTTATCTCCGCATTCCTTTAAAAGGGTAAGCCACTCCAAAGATTTTTCTTTAAGAAAAGAGCTCCGCTTCCAGAGCTCGATATCCAGAAAATACTGGGTCTGTTCGGCGGAAGCAAGGTTGAGGATCGGAAGGCAATCGTGTTCGCCGATTGTTTTAATCGTAAGCCAAAGCTCTTCGTCGGGCATTGCTTCAACGATTGCCCGAGGATCTTTTGAACTCATAATGACGTTTAATCTTTCAGCTATGGGATGAGATAAAACGTTTTTTACTTCCTGAAGGTTGGATGTCATTCGCTACCGCCAAAATTGCACTTGCTTCCGCTGCATGCGCTCCCGCAAAAATCCTTTGCCGCGCATGATGATTCTGCGGACGCTTTACCCACGGAAAATTTGGAATAGAGGACTCTTTCAAGCCTTTTTTCACCGCAAAATCTGCAGCCTTCGACAGGCGCATCGCCGGATTTCATAATAAATTCAAGCACTTTGCCGCAGTTCGTACATTTATATTCATAAAGAGGCATAAATCCCTCGCTTTTCTTGTGGAGAATATAAGCTATTTTTATCAACTGTCAAGCAGAGCCGGTAAAAATTCCGCCGGCTTGACTTGATTTTTAGCGCGTGTTAGAAATTTTTCAGAAGGGAGATTTTTATGAAAAAAAATCGCTGGCTGGTGGTTCTTGGCGCTTTGATTATCCAAATAAGTCTCGGCGCCGTTTATATTTACAGCGTCTTTAAAACGCCTCTTCAGCAGATGTTCGGGTGGGATAAATCGCAAGTTGCATTGCCCGCCCAGATTATTCTGGCCTCCTTTGCCATCGCAATGATCTTTGCTGGCCGCGTTCAGGACAAAATCGGCCCTAGAGTTGTCGCAACTGCCGGCGGCATTGTGCTGGGCGCCGGCTTAATTTTAGCAAGCTTAACCCAAAAAATGGGCGGGCTTTCGTGGTTTGTCACTACCTTCAGCGTAATAGGAGGAATCGGAGTTGGAATAACTTACGTATGCCCCATTTCCGCATGCGTTAAATGGTTTCCCGACAAACGCGGCCTTATCACAGGACTTGCCGTCGCCGGATTCGGAGCCGGCGGCCTTGTATTCGCTCCTATTGCAAAATCGCTGATTGAATCTCACAACGTCATGTACACAATGCTGGCGCTTGGAATTATTTTTCTGGTTACAATTATCATCGGAGCGCAGTTTTTGTCTGCTCCTCCGGCAGACTGGAAGCCCGAAAACTGGCAGGCAGCAGCAGGTAGCACCGCAGCACCGCAGAAAAAAGACTATTCTTGGCGGGAAATGCTTGCAACTCCGCAGTTTTATCTTCTCTGGCTCGCTTATTTTGCCGGCTGCACGGCAGGTTTAATGATAATAATGAACGCATCCACAATCTGGCAATCTTTTGCGGCAAACCAGAAAATCGTCGGCAGCGTTTTAGACAGCACGGTTTTCGATACAATTAAAACCGCCGGAGCGACTTCGGTAAGCCTCATTGCAATCTTCAATGCAATCGGCCGCATCGCATGGGGAAAAATTTCGGATTCGATGGGAAGTAGAATTAAAACCCTCATCATTATGTTCGCGATTTGCTCCGCCTCAATGCTCTTTTTAAATCGTCTTACAACGTACCCTCTCTTTATTATCGGAACAGGGCTTATAGGTTTTTGTTTCGGCGGCTTTCTTGCTCTCTATCCTGCCGTCACCGCTGATTTTTACGGAACAAAAAATGTCGGCGCAAATTATGGAATTATGTTCACAGCATACGGCGCCGGCGGGCTTCTCGGACCGTGGCTGCAGGCAAGGCTTGTGGAAAAGGGGCTTACTATCGGCATCTTAAAGGAAGGCGCACAGGCGGCAACATTCGACATCATTAATTACAAGACAGCTTTTGTGGTATCTGGTATAATGTGCATCGTAGCAGTTTTATTTAAACTGCTCACGAAGGCTCCTAAATTAAAGAATATATAATAAAAATGCGTCTATTTCAGTTGTGCATTTTATCTTTTGCTTTAACGCTGCTCAGTTACGGCAATTTATCTTTTGCCCAAGAGCAGCCTTATGGGACAGCGCCCGCTACGGAAGAGGCAAAAGAGGCAACTGAAACTCCCGCCAGCGCTGCCCCCGCTGAAGAAGCTGCAGAAGCAACTGAAAACGAAAAAATAACGCCGCCTCCTGAAGAAGAGGAAATATTTGAAGAAGAAGTTTTGCAGGAAGTTCCTGAAGCAGAAGCTCCGGAGGGAGAAAAGGGAAAGCCTCTTCCTCGAAAACTGACGATTGATGCAGTTATCGTCGTCAAATATTCTTTCGGAGACGGTGTGGAGCCCTACAGCATAAAATACCATATAAATATGGGCGGAAGTTTAAAAGCCGATGTCGGGATGATAAAAGGAAATGCAAAGGTGGCAACCGACATCAGCGGCTTTCTTGCAAAATCGAGCGCGTTTGAATGCCTTTTAAAAATATCGATTGCCGACGTGCCATACGAAATCATGTTCAAAAAAACAAGCGAGGACGAAGCCGACATCAACGTCTCATTCAAGGATCAGATACTTGAAGACTGGGAATCGCTCTGCACATTTTTGGATGCATCGGGCGCAAAATTCAATACGCGCGGCGCGCCGGAACGCTGGATAGGAACCGCGCTCGAAAAAGCCAATCCCTCGCTCTCGAAACTTTCGGCTCCGATCGATCCCAAAAAAACAACGACTCAAAAGTTCACGATCTCGCAATATACAATTCAAGATGAAGGCCTGGGTTCGGCGGAAATCAGCGGAACCGGCGTGGTGACTATCGAGCCTGAGAGAAAACAAGGGCCTGAAAAGAAGGAAGAAGCCTTTTAGCTTCAGCAAGCGTGGTTCTGCCGGCGCATCTGATTTCCACATCGTCTGAAAGAAATTCCGTTCCAAAATTTTCCAAATACTTTCTAATGGCAGAAGGGCTTGAAAAACAGATGATATCGGGCCTTGCGTTTTTAAAAATTGCCGTCCACTTTTCTTTATCAATCTTAGCTGGAACGGTTTCGTAGGCTTCAACAAAATCAACCTTGGCTCCAAGCCTATTTAACTCTTCTACAAGAGTTTCCAGGCCTTCGCGCGCCCTTGGAAAAAGCACTTTCTTGCCCTTCATATCAATCTTCCCCAGCCCTTCCGCGAGAGCCGGCGAGCTGTAATTCTTGGCGGGCATAAGATCAACTTTCATGCCTTTTGATTTAAGCAAAGCGGCCGTTGTGGGGCCGACCGCCGCGACTTTAAACTTTTGCGTATCGTCAATTTTGATATTTAAAAGCTTCATTCGTCTGCAGAAACCTTCCACAGCATTGCCGCTCGTAAAAACAATCCAGTCAAAATTTTTAATCTCTTTAATTGCCGCATCAAGAGATCGATACCCATCTGAGGGCTCCTTAATTTCTATAAGAGGAAGATGGAGAATCTCGGCATTTTCCAAGCCATTCTCCTTAATAAATTCTGCGTTGACTGGTTTCAGCTGTGTCATAAGCGCTATTTTTATGAGCCCTATTATTTTTCTCGCGCCCATTTTTACAAACATATTTCCAAGCTCACGGCCCACTTCGGAAGGACCTGATCCGGTTAAACTTTTTCTAATCACATTTTTCCCATGAGCGTCCGCCGCAAATCCAGTTAATGATATTTTTCCGTTCTCAATAACGGCATGCGCTCCTATCGGCGTATGGCAATCTCCGCCAACCGCCGATAAAAATGCTCGTTCCGCCGTTGCACAAGCTTCAGCCTCCGCATCGTTCAACGCCTTTCTTATGAGCTCATTAAGTTTTGAATTCTCAGCGCGCATTTCGATAGCGATAATGCCCTGCCCTATTGCCGGAACAAAATGTTTCAACTCGCTAATTTTAACGCCGCCGTATTTTTTCAAAATATTGAGGCGCACAAGCCCAGCCGCAGCAAGGATAGTCGCATCGCACACGCCTTCATGCATTTTTTGTATTCTGGTTTCCACGTTCCCTCGCAAACCCTCAACTTTTAAATCGGGCCTCTCCATTAAAACAAGCGAAAGCCTCCGCGGAGAACTTGTTCCGACAACGGAACCTTTCGGCATCGAATCTAAATCCTTATATTTGGACGAAAGAAAAAAATCCCTTGAATCGGCGCGCTTTAAAAAAGCCGTCAGCTTAAGTTCTTTTGGAATAACGGCCGGAACATCCTTTAAACTATGAACGGCGATATCTATCTTTTTGGAAACAAGGGATTCTTCAATCTCTTTAACAAAAAGCCCCTTGCCCGCATATTTCAAAGCGGTCTTCTTGGATTCCGAAACGCCCTTCTGCGATAAAGCGGCCTTTGAAAATTTATCTCCGCTCGTTTTGATCACAACTTGTATGACTTTTATTGATGGAAAAGCTTCGGTTAGCAACTGCGAAACTTCGTTTGCTTGCCAAAGCGCAAGAGGCGAACCGCGAGTCCCAATTTTGACGGTATTATTTGATTTCTGTTTGTTGCGAGACATTTCCTATGCGTTCTATCACACCGACGACGAGTTTTACAAGCTTTGGCTGAAGAGCTTCCATATTTTTCAGAACTTCAGCATGGCTCATGCTGCCGGGATGAATATCGGCTGCGGGATTTGATATGCACGAAAATCCCAAGACCTGCATTTTATGGTAATTAGCAACGATCACTTCCGGCACCGTGGACATGCCGACGGCATCGGCTCCCCATTGGCGAAACGCGCGAATTTCGGCTTTTGTTTCATAGCTTGGGCCCGGCACTGCGATATAAACTCCGCTCTTGAGCGAAAGATCAAGCTGCTTTGCAATTTCGGTTGCGATCTGCTGAAGAGTTTTTGAATACGCGTTCGTCATATCAGGAAATTGATTTTTTGGATTAACTGCACCGACCCCCCGGAGAGGATTAACGCCCATAAGATTAATATGGTCGGTTATCATCATAATATCGCCGGGGCTGAATGCCGCATTTATGCCGCCAGTCGCACTTGTAACGATAAGAGTTTTGCATCCCACAATATGCAGGGCGTGTATCGGCAAAGCAACTTCGCGAACATCGAATCCTTCATAATAGTGAGCCCTTCCAAGCATCACTGCGATAGAGACGCCCTTCCATGATCCAAAAATTATTCTGCCGGCATGCCCTTCAACTCCGGACTTTGGAAAATGCGGAATTTCTGAGTATGAAAGATTAATATCGACCTGAAGCTCATCCACAAAATTCTGCAGCCCGCTTCCGAGCTGAACTAAAATAGACGGCGGAGTTTTTATCTTGGACTTAATAAAATCCACGGACTCTTTAATTTTATCCTGCAACGATGGCTCCATATTTAATTTACCTCCGTCTAAGCAGCAGTTCTTAGTATTATGCGCGCTGTACCAAAATCGGCCCAAAAAGCAATAAAAAATAAGATAAAAATATTTTTTAGGCGGACGCAACTTTCACTATATGCCCAGCCGATAATATACATAGAAGGCTCTTTTAGAGCTGACTAAACCCCCTTTTCAAGGGCCGCTTAGCAATGGTGCCAAGCGGCCCATTTATTTTAAGCTATTTCATTTGACTTTTAGCGCCTATTTTAGCTAATTAAAGCCGATTATGAGCGATAAAGAAAATATACAATTTCCAATCAATCAGGCGCTTCTTGAAGATGCCTTAAAAATCAAGCAAGAACGGGCGCTTATGCGCGACCGCATTTCTAAAATTGAGGCGAAAAAGAACGAAGTCACCCCGAGCGTTTATCAGAAAGTAAAGCAGGATTACTCTACCAAACTTAACGAAATAACGGCGGCTTTTCTTGAAAAAAAGACCGATATAGACAGAGAACTTTCAACCCTTTACGAAACCCGCTCCAAAGTGGCCGAAAATCTGGACCAGCATAAAGAGATATTGGAAGAGCTGAAATTCCGCTTTGACCTTGGAGAATTCGAAAAACCGATTACGGAAGAATCGGATTATATGATCGCCGCCGAAGAAGGCGATTATTTTGCCCCGGAAGCCGAAGAATCCAAGACTCCGCATGTTCTGCCCGAAACACATTCGGATATAACCAAAAAAACCGCCTTAACCGGAGAAGCAAGGGTTATAATTATTGAAGGAGAACATTCAGGACAGGAGTATAAATTAAAAAAAGAGACAACAATAGGCCGCGCAAACACAAACACCATCGTCATTAAAGATGCAAAAGTAAGCCGCCAGCATTCGGTCATTAAGCAGGCCGGAAACGGTTTTGTAGTTCTTGATTTAAACAGTTCCAACGGAGTCTACGTCAATCACGAACGGATTAAAGAACACGCGCTCGGAGACGGAGACCAGATCCAGATAGGCGACCATATCCTGCAGTTTAAGGTTTAGCACTCCGCCCAGTTTTTACCCTTTCCGATATCGACAACCATTGGCACTTTGAGATTAACGACATGGCACATTGCTTTTGAAACAAGCTCGCTGACTTTAACCAAATCTTTTTCCGGAATTTCAAAAACAAGTTCGTCATGAACCTGCAGAAGCATTTTTGCGTTTTTTGAAACAGCCGGCAAATCCCTGTCTATTTCTATCATCGCTTTCTTTATGATATCCGCGGCCGTTCCCTGAAAAATCGTGTTAAATGCGATCCTCTCCGCATTCTGCCTGATGCCGCCGTTTTTGCTGTTTATGTCGGGGACGTAACGCCTTCTTCCGAAAAGCGTCTCTACGAAACCTTCGCGCCTCGCCTTTTCAATCGCCTTTTCACGATAGGCGGCAACCTGCGGATATTTTTTAAAATAGCTGTCGATATATTCTGCCGCAACGCCGACATCGATTTTCAGCTGCTTTGACAAGCCAAACGCCGACTGCCCGTATATCGTCGCAAAATTAACGGTCTTTCCGACCGCGCGCTGTTCCGGCGTAATATCTTCCGAATTTCTTCCAAAAATGCCGGCGGCTGTGACGGCATGCACATCGATTCCGTTCTTAAAAGCTTCGATAAGCGCTTCTTCCTCCGCAATGTGCGCCAGAATTCTTAATTCGATCTGCGAATAATCGGCGCTCACAAGCATGAATCCGTCATCGGCCACAAAAGCTTCTCTGATGCGCTTCCCCTCCTTTGTCCTTATCGGAATATTCTGCAAGTTAGGGTCGCTGGAAGAGAGCCTTCCTGTCTCGGCAACTGTCTGGTTATAATCGGTATGAACCCTTCCCGTTGCCGGATTAATAAGCTTCGGCAGCGAATCTATATATGTGTTTTTGAGTTTCGATAAAGACCTGTATCCTAAAATCAGCTCCGGAAGTTTATGGTGCATTGCAAGATTTGTTAATGCATCGACATCGGTTGAATAGCCGGTTTTTGTCTTTTTTCCGCCGGGAAGCTTCAGAGTTTCAAACAAAATAACGCCCAGCTGCTTGGGGCTGTTGATATTAAATTCAACGCCCGCTTCCTTATAAATGGAATCTTCAAGTTTTTTAAGCTCGGCATCAAATTCGCGGCCGAGGCCCTTTAAATGCTCAACATCCACTTTCACGCCGCAAAGCTCCATTCTCAGCAGTACGTGCATCAGGGGCATCTCGATATCGAAAAAAAGGTCTTTTACTTTTGAATTTTGGACTTCTTTTATGAATATTTCATAGAGCCTGTATGTGACATCGGCATCCTCGCATGAATAGACGCATGCCTTTTCTATATCGACGTCGGAAAAATTGATCTCCTTTTTTCCTTTGCCGGTCAGCTCGTTATATTTGATTGTCGTATGATCCAGATACTCCGCAGCTAAATCATCCAGATTATGGGGGCCCGCGGGATTTAGAACATACGATGCTATCATCGTATCGCATTCTATCGGATTTACATTAATATCATATTTGGCCAAAACCCCCATGTCATATTTGCAATTCTGCCCGATTTTTTTAATCGATTTATCTGCAAACAGCGGCCTTAATTCTTTCAGCACTTTTTCTAACGGCAGTTGCTGCATCGAATCAAATCCGGTATGTCCAACCGGGATATAGGCCGCCTCTCCGTTTCCCCATGAAAATGAAAGGCCTACAAGATGCGCGCGCAAAGCATCAAGAGATGTCGTTTCCGTATCAAACGCAAATCTTTCAACTGAAGCCAGCTTTTCGCAAAGCTTTTTAAAGTCGGCTTCATTTATTATAAGCTTATACTTGTCGCGCGAAAGGCCTTTCATCGGCGCCAGCTCGGAAAGAAGCTTTGCAAACTCAAATTCTTTCAAAATCTCGCGCAGCTTTTCCTGATGGGGTTCTTTTACATTTAAATCATCGATTCCGATTTTAAGTTTTACATCGGTATGAATTGTCGCAAGCTTTTTGGAAAGAACTGCGTTTTTTTCGTCAGCCGCGATTTTATCTTTTATGCTCCCATCCAAATCGGACGCCTTTTTTATCAAATTTTCCACCGTGCCAAACTGCTGAATCAGCTTAGCCGCAGTTTTAGGGCCGATGCCTTTTACGCCGGGTATATTATCGGAGGCGTCTCCCGAAAGTCCGATGACATCGATCACCTGCTCCGGAGGAACGCCGAATTTTTCCATAACCTCTTCCGGCCCGATTCTTTTCTCCTTCATCGTATCAAGCAGCTCGATTTCATTGCTGACTAACTGCATAAAATCCTTGTCGCCGGTTACAATTACAACTTTATTTCCTTTGGCGGCGGCGGCTCTTGCAATTGTTCCGATAACATCGTCCGCCTCAACTCCTTCAATTGAAATGGACGGAATATTCATTGCCTCGACAATCCTCGGAATGTGCGGAAACTGCTGCTTTAAATCGTCCGGGGGCTCTTCTCGGTTTGCTTTATATTGCGGATATATCTCTTCGCGGAAAGACGGTTTTCCCGAATCAAAGACGATTGCAAGATGCGTCGGCTTTTCATCCCGCAAAAGCTTTAGAAGCATATTCGCAAAGCCATAAATCGCGTTTGTCGGGAAACCTTTGGAAGTGGAAAGATGCCTTATCGCATAGTACGCGCGAAAAACATAATTTGAACCGTCGATTAGATAGATTGTGTCGGGCATTTGCCACCAAAAGCTATCATATTAAACTCCAAAATCAACGCCTATTATAGGGCGTATCGTCATATCAATAAAAATTGACTAAATGCCCTAATCCGGCTTACTGTAATGCCGTGAAAAAGAGGGTCCTTTTAATTTCCACAGCGCAAAACTATACGAAGGGGCATGGGGGTAAAAACACGCCCTGCGCCGCACTTGGGGCCATTGCCGCCTACACTCCGTCCAATTACGACCTCATCCTTGTTAACGAGCAGAATAATGAAAGCGTATATCACGATAATATCGATCTGGTCGGCTTTTCGGCCATGACCTGCCAGATAAAGAGAGCAATAGAGATCTCAAAATATTACAGGGCCTTAAACATTCCAACGGTAATCGGCGGCATTCACGCCACGGTAAGGCCCGAAGACACTTACGGCCATTTTGATGCCACAGTGGTTGGCGAGGGCGACTCAGTGTGGGGGAATGTCCTCGCAGATTTCGAAAAGGGTGAATTAAAAAAAATCTACAAGGCCGATGGGCTTATCGACATGGCAAAAGTCCTGCCGTTTCGCCACGACCTTCTTTACAAAAAGAAGACAGCCCTCTCGCACGCAATTGTTCAAGCTACAAGAGGCTGCCCCTACAAATGTGAATTTTGCTCCGTCACGGATATTTTTGGAAGTCATTACCGCACCCGGCCGGTTGAAAATGTAGCGGCCGAAGTCAAAAGCCTAAAACAAAAGCTGATCTTTTTCATCGATGACAATATCATGGGCAATCATAAATATGCCTATTCCCTGTTTGAAAAGCTAATTCCGCTGAAAAAGGCGTGGGTGGGCCAGGCATCGCTGGAGTTGTCGGTAAAGGATTTGAATCTCTTGAAACTCGCCAGGAAATCCGGATGTCAGGGGCTCTTTATCGGAATTGAATCCGTTACTAAAGTAAACACACCCGGAAAACTGGGGACGCCAAGCCTTAAGGAAATATCCAAAAAAATAAAAATCCTCCGCGATCATGGCCTCATTGTCAATACATCTGTGATTTACGGGTTCGATCATGACGACCAATACTGTTTTGAAAAGACTGTTTAATTCCTGATAAAAAACCGCGTCGCCATTGCCAATTTTCCAAGCCTTACTCCCTACCCCGGCTCGGCCCTTTTCACGCGGCTTGAGAATGAGGGGCGGATACTCCATTATGACTGGGAAAAATACAACAACCACCATCCAACTTTTAAGCTGAAAGGACTAACGCCGGAACAGCTTGTGGCCGGCGGCTATTGGAGCACGTATCATTTTTATAATGCCAGAAACATATTAAAGCGTCTGCCGGCAAATTTGCGCAACTTTTTTAAATATGCCTATATGAATTTCCAGTATAACCGGATTTCCAGCGCCCGCAAGAACGAAGCCCGCATAACCAAAATGCCGCCGGCAATGCGAAGCGAATGGCTGAAGCAGATTTAATAAGCAACTTATGGGCTTGTCTAGCCGATAATAATGGTATAAAGAACCGGTGTGCCTTATGAAACGCCTATTTATCCATATTTTGCTGGCAGTTGGCCTAGTTATCGTTGTCTCGTGTGATGACATGCAAGGGCCGAATACCTCCTCACCCGACCCTGACGTTTCTGACAATTCTGATAATTCCGGCGATGATGCCGGCAATATTGACGAATCAGATGATTCGGGCGACGAATCGGCTGCCGGCAGTGAAAACAACACCGACAATGCAGCCGATGCAAACAACGAAAACACAGCCGCGGCCGAACTTAAATCCCAAATTTTTACAGCTTCAGCCGAAAACATTCTCAATCCCGAACGCGGATTTTATACTTGGATCGACATTCTGGATGATACGGATAATTACAACTGGGTGCGTGAAGATGGTTTTACTCTTGCCTATGCCGAAGTTGTGCTGGACGGATATCAAAACAGCGCTTTAGACGATCCCATTTTAAATGGCCTTGCCGCAGGATTTGAACGCGTTAAGAACGCCGGAATCAAAGTTATTTTAAGATTTTATTACAGCGATGATCCTTTAAACAGCGACGCGCCGCAGAACCAAATTTTAAGCCACATCGCGCAACTCAAACCTATCCTGCAAAACAGCGCCGATGTTATTTCTACGCTTCAGGCGGGATTTATAGGAAGATGGGGCGAATGGCACACATCCACCAACGGGCTGGATAATGAAGCTTCGCGCGCCGCGGTTTTAAACGCGCTTTTGGATGCGCTGCCATCGTCAGTTACAATACAAGTGCGAAAACCGTCGTTTAAAACCGACTTTATCGGTTCAGACGCGCCGCTGGACGAAACCGAAGCATATAATGGAGAAGCAAAATCGCGCGTTGCACATCATAACGACTGTTTTCTGGCCAGCAACACAGACTATGGCACCTATCCATCGGGCGAAATCACAAAGTGGAAGGATTATATTGCAGCCGACGCCAATTTCGTTCCGATGGGCGGCGAGACCTGCAAACTAAATCCGCCCCGCTCGGATTGCGCAACGGCACTATCGGAAATGGAACAACTCCACTGGTCGTTTATAAATATTTTATATCATCCGGACGTGATCAATGCATGGAAAACGCAGGGCTGCTTTGAAGAAATTGAACGCCGCCTGGGTTACCATCTGGCGCTGACCGATATAACATGGAATCCAAAAATCAGGCCTGGCGGAATACTGCATTTTGAGGCTAATATAAAAAATGACGGCTTCGCCGCCCCATATAATGAATATTCAGCGTATTTAATCCTGCAGGGCGCCAAATGTTACCGTGCAGATTTAAATTACGATCCAAGGTCGACGCTTGGCGGAACAACATCTTTTATTAACAGTGGCCTCCGGCTGCCGGCTGATATCGGAGCAGGTTCGTATGCGCTCCAGCTGCTAATTACGGATGCATTTCAATCAATACGGCTCGCAAATGAGGGATTGTGGATTGAAAATAGCGGTGTAAACGGCTTGGGCCAAAATATAGAGGTCGATGCATCCGCGACAGATTACACCGGCACCGCCGAATCCGCCTTTGAAGAATGCCCATAGAAACCACCCGGGAAAACAATAGGCAGTAAAAATAGTTAGCAACTATTTCCGCTTAAGGCCGACACTAATGGTAATCTGACAATAAAAGGAGATCCTATATGACAGAAAAAATATGCTTAATAATAGGCGAAACTAAGGATTTTAAAAGTGCGGAAATTACTGAGCTGGCTAAAAAGGGCGGCGAACCGCAATATTTTGATAGCTGCGACCTTCAGGAAGCGTTTGGACCGGACGCCCTTGATTACTTCACAAAGAATGACTTGTTGACCACTTTTAGGGATGATAACAACGTTCCTGTTACAAACCCTGTTTTAAAAGAAAGGCTGGATTTTTTTAAGGATTACAGCTCTTCAATGGAGACATTAGGGGCTACATTGGAGCCCGGCAATTGGACAGATCTATTTGATGAATATTTTTCTACCGCCAGCAGGCTTCATGGCCGTTATAATGTCCCCTTTTTTGAAAATGATAAAAGAACATATGTTCAACATTTACAATATTATTTAGAAAGGCAGGATTTTGATAATTTCGAAAGAACATTTTTATGGGGATGCCAAAGCGATTATCTTCCGGATGATCTTGTTCTTAATTCTCATTTATTTCTTATGCACTATGCAGTTATGATAGAAACCTCCATAATGGGCGGGAGGGGTAATGCCGCCATTAACCTGGCAAATAGATGTCTGGCTGAGGCTTCCAGTGAACGCAAGGCGCGGTTTGATGAGATGGGAATTACTCAAGATTTGGCTGAAACGAACGAATCTCTCGCAAGATCCGAAGAAAAGCAGGCGGCAAGCGCTGCAGACGCAGCGGGTCAGTTTAAGGTCGGCGACAAAATAAACGTGCCGGAAATAACAAAAGCTTTAACGGGGAACGGGGTCACAATCCTTTTTGGATGGGCATCGTGGTGCCCTGCATGCAGAATGGCCATGCCAACGATAAATAAACTTGCAGACGAATTGAGGAAAAAGGGCGTTAACATTGTCGGCGCCACAACTGAACCTGTCAGCGAAACCGCCGCCGCAAGAAAAGAAGAAAGGGCGTTGTGGAAAAGTGATATTATGTTATCGGAGGATGATTTTGGAAAATTTTCACGCGGTAGCATTCCGTTCTTTGCAGTTATAGATAGGAAAGGCGTTATTAAAGATTTCGTCAGAGGCGTCGTGCCGAATTTGGAGCAGAGGCTTAGGGAATCTACCGCCAAAGCGAAGTAGCTTGTCAAGCTGCATAAGGAGAATAGTAAATGACGATATATAGCACAATAGACTCCGCGCGTGCGGCTGCCAATAGTTTTGGCAGCGTGAGCTTCTTCGACTGGTCTGGAAGTGTTATTCTGGATGCGGCGGAACAAGCCGCCAGTTCGATGAAAGACGCACGTCACGATTTAGACGTTTTGTGCCTTCAAAATGCAAGAAAAGGAAATTTAATAAGCAGCACTTTAAGCACAGTGAAATTAGCCTTTTGGTACGGCGCTTTAACGGGGGCAATTGAGTTTGGCGCAGAGACGGCGGTGAATTTACCGCTAGCATCAATAGAAATGATGGATGGAAACATTTCTCTTATTTCTCTTTCTGATGTGGGGAAAGGGATTGATATTTCACTTAGACGGAAGTGGAATATTCTCACAAGCCTCCCGGATCGTCTTGCAAAAGGCGAAATAGCTTCACTTTCCCGTGATATGACAATGGAGGGCGCTGAGATATATTTTTATGCTAAAGGCGCGGCGGGAGCGGCCAGAGCGGCGGCAAATGGAGCTAAAACAACCGTTGCCGGCTTAAAAAAGTTGGTAACAGATGCTGCAGATGAATTTAATGCCGGGAGATTAGTACCGGTAGTTGGGGTGTTGGATGCAGGCGGCGGAACAAAAGCAGCCGCTGCAGCCATGGCAGCTTCTCCAGGAAACTCTACAGTCCCAGCAATTATGGCTGCCGTAGGATCAACCGGAAGAAATAGCGCCACAGGTCAGTTAACAGCTATTTCCGCAACAGATTTTGTCAATGAGGTTTCACGGAGGCTTGGCATATCTGAGCAGGACCTCACGTATATGCTGTCGAGAACCTTTAAAGAAGTTTTTTCAATAAGACTCGGACCTCGTTACCAACAACTAAGCGCACTAAACAACTTTAAGTTTCGTGTTTATGGTCATTCTAGAGGTGCCATCTGTTTTGATATTACAGATGGAACGTTTACCACCGAAACATTTGCGATAAGCAACCGCCCATCATTGACACTCATCAGAACAACCATAGAGGAGTTTTATGAAGATGCTTTTATCACGGAACTAGATTTACCAACTCATTACATGGTTCTCGACGGTCAATCTGGAAGGGTCGGCAATGGAATGGGTGGGTCGCGCACATTGCCTAAAAGACCGTGACCGCTAATCCTCTATCATTGAAGGTATTGCAAAAGCGTTTTCAAGCCTAACATACGACACTTTCGTTTTGCCTAAAATAAATATTGAATTATCAAAAAGGTTTGAGTATAACCTATTGATTATTAAGCGGTTTATATTCACATTGACTATTATATACCATCGCTATAAAATAGTCAAAATGAATTTAATAATTGATCAATCCAATTTTCTGGGATTTTTACAGCAAGTTTGCAACATCCTTCGCAAAATAAGTGATGATTATATCGGCGCCGGCGCGTTTGATTGCTGTTAGCGTTTCCAAAATTGCGCGTTTTTCGTCAATCCAGCCGTTTTTAGCGGCTGCCTTAATCATAGAATATTCGCCGCTTACGCTGTAGGCCGCCACAGGCACATCGACTACATCTCGAACACGCGCAATCACATCCAGATAAGCTAATGCCGGCTTCACCATCACAATATCGGCCCCTTCGGCGATATCAAGTTTAACCTCTTTTATTGCTTCACGAACGTTCGGCGGATCCATCTGATAAGTTTTTCTATCGCCAAATTGAGGAGCCCCTTTTGCCGCATCGCGGAACGGGCCATAGAAACACGAAGCATATTTCGCGGCGTAACTCATTATCGGAGTGCCTGCAAAACCTTCGTTATCCAGAGCTTCCCGAATTGCCGCCACGCGTCCATCCATCATATCGGATGGCGCAACCATATCGGCGCCGGATTTTGCTTGTGAAACCGCAGAGCGAGCAAGAAGCTCAAGAGTGGAATCGTTATCTATCCTCTGACCGTCGGCCACTATTCCGCAATGACCATGAGACATATATTCGCAAAGGCAGACATCGGTAATCACATACATATCCGGCGCCGCTTCTTTGATGGCAGGGATAGCACGCTGGACAATTCCGTCTTTTGCGTAAGCTCCGCTTGCTTTGTCATCTTTCTTTTCCGGAATTCCAAAAAGAAGCATCGCATGAATTCCTGCATTCCAAATTTCCATGGCTTCCGCGCCGATTTTATCGACCGAAAACCGAAATTGGCCGGGCATGGCTGAAATTTCTTCTTTTATTGCCTTCCCATGCGTAATAAAAACCGGCTGAATCAATTGATCCGGCAAAACATAAGTTTCACAAACCATCTTTCTTAGCATCGCATTTCCGCGCAAACGACGCGGGCGAATTATCATGCTCATAAATTCCCTCCCTAGTAAGCTTTTAACTCATTACCCATCACCATCCCCTAAGTCAAGCTGCTAAAATATTCCCTTGCCTCTCCCACGGTATAAAGCGAGCCTGCTATGATAAGGCAGCTATCTTTTGGCATGGATTCCATCGTTTGCCGAATGGCGGATGGAAGCTGAGCATTAATTGTAATATTCGCGTTTTTCCATTTTTCGAGTTTCCTGATACGGCTTTCAATTATTTTTGGGTCAGCCGCCCTTTCAATCGACGGCTTCGTAATGACAATTTCATCGGCCGCATCGGCAAGGGGCTTAACAATCCCATCAATATCTTTATCGGCCATAATGCCGAGCATGATAATAAGTTTTTCTGGCAGCGACATTAAATATTTTGCAAGCGCTTCCGCTCCGTTTGGATTATGAGCGCCATCCAGAATCACAAGCGGATTTTTTGAAACTACTTCAAGCCGGCCGGGCCAGCTCGTGGAGGCAAGAGCCATTTCAATGACACCACCCCCCCTCCCTTTCCCTCCCCCTCGAGGGGGGAGGGAAAGGGAGGGGGTGACAATTTCCGCCGCTCGGACCGCTAACGCAGCATTCTCAAGCTGATGGCTGCCGTTTAAACCGAGCGGCCATTTAACTTCGTGCGGACTTACAACATGAAGCATCGCACCGTTCTCATCCGATGCCTTTCGTATCACATCCATGGCTTTTTCATCCTGATCTACAGTTACAACGGGAACTCCTCTTTTGATGATTCCGCACTTTTCAAATGCAATCTTTTCAATCGTATCGCCTAAGTATTTCTGATGATCGATTCCAATCCGCGTAATCACGCTTATAACGGGAGTTACAACATTGGTGGCATCCAGACGGCCGCCAAGCCCAACTTCAAGCACGGCAATATCTACTTTGGCCTCGGCGAAATATTGAAAAGCCATGGCGGTGAGAAATTCGAAGTAGGTGAATTGCATGTCATTGCGAGCCCCGAGCTTGTCAAGGGACGAAGCAATCTCCAGCTCTGAGTTCGGGAGATTGCTTCGTCCGCCGCTGGCGAACTCGCAATGACAATGCAGGTTTTCCGCCAAATTTCCAAACTCTTTCTCCGATATCATCTCCCTATCGATCTGAATTCTTTCGCGGACATCAAGAAGATGCGGAGATGTTAGCAGACCGGCCTTTAGCCCATTGTGCCTCAATATCGATTCCAAAAAAGCGCATGTGGATCCTTTGCCGTTTGTTCCGGCAACCACAACACTTGTAAATTTATTTTCGGGGTTTCCCAGTAATTTGCAAACTGCAGACATTCTTTCAAGTCCGAGTTCGATTTTAGTCGATTGAAGCGAATCAAGATAGGAAATAGCGGACGCAAAATCCATAATAAGCTAAAGCCTTACGACGACCAATGTGGCATCATCCCGAAGCGGTTTTTTAGCCGTTCGAAGCCTTATTTGATTGCAGAT
>JACPAJ010000139.1 GCA_016180865.1 Deltaproteobacteria bacterium | reverse complement strand
ATTAAGGCCGGTGATGTGCCCGAGCTTGAGCAATTCACGCAGCGCAATGCTGATGTGCCGTTCGCGTTGTCATTTACAGACGGAAACAGATATTTCAGCAAATCCCTCGCCGCCACTTCTGCGGAATTGGCGTTCGTCTTAAATTCATGGCTGGCTGTAAAGCCCGTAATAGTCTCCGCAAGGGCTGTCGGGGAACATGCCGTAGTTACCACAGGTTTTGGCGTATCGCTGGCATTTTTCGAAATCGGCATGGGGTACAGAATAAATCTAATGAATGCGACAAACGGATTGGATATCGGATTCTGGCTTTCCGATTTTTACGATATACCGGAAGAATTGAAACCATTTTTATCGCGAATGCTTTCCATGGATGAAAAGCTGAGCAGATAAACGGCTGCGGGCCTATTTTTGCAATATTTCTCCGGTTGTGCAGATATCCGCAAACGCGTAGGCCAGATTCAATAGCGTCCCGACGTGCATCTCTTCTTTGACGCTGCCCGTCGCGTCCGCCACAAATCTCACCATATAATCACGGAAGAAAGCGTCTCTAGCGGTGGATTCACAGCAGATATTTGTCATCACCCCTGTAATAACAACATCTTTAATATTAAACTTTTTCAATATGTCATCCAAAACCGTGTTGTAAAAGGCGCTATACCGGTTTTTTGTGATGATAAATTCCGTCGATGTTCCCTTCTTAGCCGGAGGCGCCATGCGCGGATCAATTTCTGCTTCCTTTGTGCCATCCACAGGCATTTCACTCCACCATTTTCCCAAAATTCCCAAATCGCTTCCGTCTTTTTTATGAGCGTGGCGCGTAAAAACAATCGGCCTTTTATGCTTCCTAAAATGGGCTATAAGTTTTTGCACGTTTTCCAGCACGGCAACGCCGCCACAGCAGTAACCATGTTCTCTTTCTTCCAGAAAATACTTCTGCATGTCGATCACTAAAAGCGCCGCATTGCCGATATCAAAAGGCCATTTATGGATATTTCTTCTGCTGATGATTTCCATCCATTTCAAAGTTTTTTCTTTCAAATTTTCGCTTGTAACATACGGTTCGCTCATATTTTGCAATATCTACACTTTTTCCTATTTGACACAAACTATTTTTTTATATATATGCCATAACCTAACAATAACAAGGAGGATAGCGTATGAAGAAAGTATTTGCAGTACTGGTAGTTGCAGCGCTGGCGGTTCCGGTTTTAGCGTGGAGCGCCACACCTTATACCTCATCCTTTAAGGATGGTAAGTATGAAGGAACAATCACTTCCGTCGTGCCTGATCTGAACGGAAAAAAGGCGACGGCAGAAGTAAAACACATGGGTGACAATGTGGAAGTAACAGTCACCTATGAAGGCGGAAAAGAAGTATGGACCCTGAACGATAAGACCTTGATGCAAACCGAAGTCGACATCAAGACAAACAAGCCGGGAGATAAATACGGCGCAACAGCAGCCAAACCGGCCGCGGCAAATGAGCAGACATTCAACATCAATTGCAAAGACAAGACGAAAAATGAATGCGATGCCGGAGTTGATCCGAGAAATTACTGGACATTAAAGACAGGCGCCAACGAATTTAAGTATTTGGTTTACGGCGTGCCGAGAGACAAAAAGGGCGATCCAACGGTAAAAGTCGAAAAGCGCCACGATTTTACATTTAAGTTAGCGAAGTAGTTAGCTTTTAGACACGAAAAAACCCCGTCCGCTTTTAAGCAGACGGGGTTTTTATTTTATCCCTTCTTATATATCAAACCGGCAACCGCGCCAGCCGCTAAAAATTCAAACATGCCCATTAGAAACCAGTAGAGCGGAATTTTATCGGGAAGCGGCATTGTGGCATATGTAATTGTCGCCATCGGAAGACTTACAAAAAGTCCGACAATAAAGCCGAAACGCAGGCCTTCGCCAAGAGCCGATGGCTTTGCCTCATAGCCTTTGGCATAAATGTATGTAAACAGGAAAGACTCAGCCAATAAAGCCGCCCAATAGTATGGTATCAGCTTCATCATATCGGCCTCCGGCCTCCATACGCTCGCCGTTGCAATGTAGAGGTTTTTTAAACATACATTGTTGAACAGATATTCCAGAGCAAACAAAACGATAAAAATCGCTATGCTCGCCCCAACCCACCTTTTTTTGTTCATATCCCCCTCCGTTAGAACGCCTTAGCAAATTCTGATGAGCTTAGGCGTTCTTACGCCCGCCATGTTTTAGTGGCGGGCTAGTTAACTTACAATTTGCGTGCCGGCCGAGCCTTCTACCGCAAGTTCCATTTTATCAGGGTCGGTTATAATAGCTCTTTTCCCTCCGCTCTCTAAAAAACTGACGCAGGCTTTAATTTTCGGGAGCATCGAGCCCTCTTTAAAATGGCCGGCTTTAATATAACGTTTCACCTCTTTAAGAGTTATTTTATCGATCCCGCGCTGATTATTCTTTCCGTAATTCAAATATACTTTTTCAACAGCCGTCGAAATCAAAAAAATATCGGCATTAAGTTTAGAGGCCAGCAAAGACGATGCGTAATCCTTATCAATGACAGCTTCAACTCCATGGAGATTTCCTCTTGTGTCTCTCACAACGGGTATTCCTCCGCCTCCGACGGCAATTACCACCACCCCCTTTGAAATCAGCAACCTGATTGCTTCAAGCTCGATTATCTCTCTGGGCTGGGGAGATGCTACCACCCTCCTCCATCCTCTCCCGGCGTCTTCCATCATTTCCCATCCATCTTTGGACATTCTATGATCAGCCTCTTTTTTACTGTAAAAAGATCCGATAGGTTTAACCGGTTTTTTAAAAGCGCTATCATGCCTATCAACAACAACCTGCGTAATTACGGTTGCAACCGGAACATGTAATTTATGGCGCAGAAGTTCGTTTTCTCTTTCCTTGCCAGTTCGCTTCTAAGAAGGATAAAGCCAACCTGCGGTCCGTTGCCGTGAGTAATTACCACCCTATTGCCTCTTTCTATTATCGAAGCAATGCGCCTCGATGTGGCAGATACGGCAGCATATTGATCCGCAATTGACTGGTGTTTTGGATCGATAATTAATGAATTCCCGCCAACGGCTATAACTATGGATTTAGTCACGCTAAAACCCCTCTATATCCTTAATGTTTTTTGCAATTTACCCGAAAATTCCTTGAATATCAATGAATTATTTTAGGCAGACAGAAAGAAAAAAGCGGGCGAGAATTTTTAGCTTCACCTCCTAAAAAATCCTCGTCCGCCACAACAACTAAAGAAAGTATAGCACAATGATTAAAAAAAGCAAGTGCAAATTTTCAAATATCCAAAAAATCGTATTTTTCATAAATTTTGCGAAAAATATAAGCAAATTATCATCAAATTGAACTCAAAATTGATAATTTTAACGCGATTTCGCAGCTTCCAGATACAAGGGAAAACTCAAAAAAAACTATTTTGAAACTCCAAAACCTCTAGGGTTTTATTTAACCCATCGACAGGTTTGTAACCATCATCAAAAAACCTTATTTCTCCATTAGTTAAAAAATATTATCAATATGATAGAAATAATTGTGGGTAGCTCCATCTAAAGTCTCATAATCAGCAAAATTCATTATTCTATAACATGTCGTAATATAAGATATATTTTTATAAAACCGGCCGTCTGCCACGCCAATTCGTGATGGCACGCCCCTTGCTTTACTAATGCCTGAAAGCAATGGGGGTAATATGAAACCTATTACGAAAAACCTGATATTAATAATAGTTATATTAAGTGGGTTCTTATTTACATATGGTTGCGGACATAGCAATTATTCGTCAGATAGCTATAAGGCCGAAGAGTCTATAGGTGATAATAACAGCCCTGCTACAGCAACAAATACGGCAGCTAGTCCAGCGGAAATGTCTGTTGGAGATGTCTATACAGTTACTTTTGATGGCAAAGACAATGGAACGATAAATTTTGAAGGGACCGACAATTCGGCTCAATTCATTCTGGCGATCAGCGCAATAGACACAAATTTTACGGCGCATACGGTACAGCTATCCGATGAAAACGCAGAATTTGCCGAACAATATAATGTGGCGGCGGCTGATGAGAATAAATGGAAGGATTGGTCAACCAGAGAGGCCTTCGATGCGCAATTAAGAGGAGCAGAAACTGTAATGTCGCTCGACAAAGGAATCGAAAAAGCCGCTCCTTTCCATACCGCTGTCAGCACGATGAAAGCAATGTTGTCCACAAGCGCGCCTGCGGTTGGCGATACGGAGTCATTCAAGGTTCTTGCCGGATTATCTTCTTTGAGCTCATACAAGACTGTAGAAGCCGAAATAAAATGTATTGGAAGCAATGTTATATTTTATGTTGATAAGCAGGTTGAAGATAACAATTCTTCGGATTTGACGGATGCCGATGTTGAAACTCTGTGCGCTGAATTTGATTCTGTTGCAAGCCAAGAAATCCAAATGTTCGGCGAGCCATCGGACGTCAATAGCGACGGCCATGTTGCGGTTTTAATGACGCCACAGGTGAATAAGCTCGGCGCAATGGGCGGCGGAATAATCACCGGCTTCTTTTTTGCCAACGATCTTTATAGAAGCGCAAATTCGAATGCCAGGGAAATAATATATGTAATGGTGCCTGACTCTGCGGGAGTATATGGAATGTCCATTCCAAAATCGTTCGCCATGGAAAATCTATTGCCAGCCGTGCTGCCACACGAGCTGCAGCATGCAATCAATTATAACCAGAAGGTATTTGTAGCCGGCGGAACAGCTGAAGAAAACTGGTTAAATGAGGGGTTATCACATCTCGCGGAAGATATTTTAGGTTACGGGCAGGAAAATCCATCCAGAGTCGAAGTTTATCTGGACGATACAGCCTACTACGGCCCAATCACAAGCGGCGCTCCAGGCCTTGCCGAACGAGGAGCCATTTATCTTCTTCTCCGTTATCTTTATGAACAGTCTGAAAATGGCGAAACTTTTGTATGGAACCTGCTCCATTCTGAAAAAAGCGGTGTTGCAGGGTTAGAAGAGGCATTTGGAGGAACGTCGGAAGACTTCGATCAGATATCGGAATTTTTACTCAGATGGGCGTCTACTCTTGTAATGTCCGGATATAATCTTTCAACCGATCCCAGATTCTCTTATAAAGAAAGAGTATGGAATGACGAAACCGAACATTGGGAAGGAATATGCTTAGATTGCAATGCCGATGACGGCCGCGGAACTGTGTTAAGCGGCGTCTCCTTATCTCAATATTATGGAGTTTCACAAATTGATATCGAGCCTTCGGCCGTTCAATTTTATAAAATTACATCTTTTCCACAGGAGATTTCTATGACCGCCAAAACAAGCGGTTCTTATGGGGCAACGCTGATAAGGTATCAGTGATAAGTTAGTCAAATACTTGACGTTTCCACCGTCAAATCAACCCACTTTAGAATATCATCTATCATTTTTTATTTCGACCTATAACTGCAACTTATTGATATTACATAATTATCTATAATAAGAGTCGTGTAAAAAAATCGCCGGGTTCTGGCACTTCTTTTGCTCCTCCGTCTTGTTATGAGATCTCATTTTGGAGGCGTCAGCCTATCAATATTATTATGTGTGTTAATTACAGCGTGCGGTTCCAGCTCCAGCAGCACAACAAGCAATCCAAAAGTCCAGACAACCGGATCCGGTTCAGACACTGATGTTGCAGATTCTGTATCAGCTATGGAGGTCGGAGACTTATATTACGTCACATTTGATTCAACGGGCGCTGCATCTATTGACTTTAACGGGGACTCTTCGTCCGCAGGATATAAGCTGATCGTTCAATCAACCAACAGCTTGTCTTCGTCCGTACAAATAGCTTCCGCAAATATTTCAAAAAACACAGCACAGGACTTTGATTCATTTAAGTTACACAACTGTAACAGGGGCTGTTCGATGCGTCGAAGATCACATTATCGTTTATGTTGATGAGGATGTATCGGCAGATAATTTAAGCGATGCTGATATCGAAACTTTGTGTTCCCAGTTCGAATATGCCGCGGCAATTGAAGAGCAGACATTCGGCTCGCCATCGGATGTCAACGGAGATGGGCATGTGGTTACGCTTATTACGCCGGCAGTAAATGCCCTTGGGGCAAGCGGCGGCGGTATAATTACCGGCTATTTTTATGCAACCGATTTATTCGCAAGCTCGGGCTCCAATCCGACATCGAACGAAATGGAAATTATTTACATCCTCGCACCCGATCCTGAAGGAGATTACGGCACTGCGATTACAAAAGAGTTTGCAATGTCAAATCTTATGCCGGCTGTGGTTCCCCACGAATTGCAGCATGCAATCAGCTATAACCAGCATGTGTTCATAAACGATTCGTCGTCGGAAGACGACTGGCTGAACGAAGCTTTAAGCCACTTTGCGGAAGATTTTGTCGGATTTGGGCAGGAAAACCCTTCGCGAATCGAGGTCTATTTTGAAGAGACGGAAAGCGTCTCTCTCGCACCCGGGAGTTCTCCGGATCTTGCAGAACGAGGAGCCGAATATCTTTTTATCAAATATCTTTACGAACGCGTTTCCGACCAAAATGCTTTTCTGGCCTCCCTTGTAAACACGACAAATACAGGGAAAGATAATATCGTAGCGGCGTTTGGGGGCGCCGATTCGGGTTTTGATGAATGGGGCGAATTCATGCGCAGATGGGCAATCGCCATGGCTTTAACAGATACCGGCATATCGTCAACCGCGCAGTATCAGTTTAATTCCCCAGTATGGAATTCAACCACAAGCCATTGGCAGGGCATCTGCCTCATCTGTGACACAGAAGACGGGCGCGGAACGATTCTCTACGGACCAAACATAACAGAACTTGCTGGTTCCTCTCTAAATCTATCGCTTGCCGGCACGGCAACTGCGTTTTATTCGATATCATCGCCGCCATCGACGATTTCGCTCAGTGGAAATTCATCCGCCGGTCTGCAGGGAGCGCTAATCCGGACTGAGTGATGATTTGCAATAATAATATTTTTCAATCCTAGAACACTTCTATTAAAACAGCCTTATGCGGTACATTTGCATGGATATTGGTAATTCTGGTAGCTGGAGCGGGAAAATCACCGCGTTTTTCAGTTGAATCTTTATCTTGGCAATGGCAGGAGCGGGTGTCTTCCACAAGGATGCCATTTACAAGTCTATATGGATTAACATAACGCTTTGTAAGGAATTCATATCCGGTGCATCCATATGGGCCTTCATATGTTGTATAGGGTAAATTCACACCTTCTAATTTGAGCCGGCCTTTTTTCTTTTCAAGCCCCCACCAGTCTTCGGAAAGCACAAGCCGGGGCTTATCATGGAAAGATTTCAGCTTTGAGAGAAGGCGGGAAACGGCATTATTATTATGTTCATAGAGGTTGTCGTGTATCACAACAAAATCCGCTTCCCGCATATGTTCTTCATCGGCATAGAAATCATTTTTGGTGCGATTTAGCATAAATAACAAGGTTACAGGTTTTCCTTTATAATTGAACTGAAAACTGGTTTCAGATGCCCCGTCAGATTCTATCGTATCTATCTTAAGATCTGTTATCACTCCATGGCGCTCATACCAATTCAGATATAATTTCAATCGCTCAATACCCCCCTCACCTGCTTCGGTATATATCAATTTGGCCTGATCGATCCGGCCTTCGTCTATCATTTTTAAAGGTATTACGATTGGTTGAAGACCGGCGCCTGAAGCGGGATATAAGATGGTGAGCGTTCTTTGTTTGGCCAATAGGCGCCTCAACTGATTCGAAGATGCCGCGGCTTCAAAGATTTTTCCTGAACGGATATCATCAAAACCGCTGTCAGGCGTCATATAGAGATAAATGTTGAAAAAAGGGTGCTTCACTCCAAGCGTTCCAATCATGCGGAGCCAGAAAGGCGGATTCCATTCCATCTTGTCACATTCTGTCTCATGAGAGTAGCGATGCCTGCCATGGCATTTCGTGTTATAAAACTGCCAGCTTTTTTCATAAGCCTGCAAGAGACTTTTCTCTGTGCAGTCTGTCGTCATTTTGAAAGGCGTTTCGCCTCCAAGGCAGGCAATTGGCGTTTGGGAGGGGAGTGTTTCTTCGGCATTTGCGTTTTGGCAGAAGTAAGCAAGGCCTAGAAAATGTTTTGCGGCAGAATTATCCGCTAGATTCTTAACCGGATCGGCATGAATTTTTAAAAGATCGCTACAGCTTAATGTGCCAAGCGCATAAAGCACAGTTGCCTGATTTGAAGGATCTTTATCTTGCAATAATTCATCGGCATATTCCGGTGATACCGACGGCATGATGTCGGTCAAGGTGTAATAAGCAGTGCTAGCAAAATAGTTGTCATACCTCTTTGTGGATCCTATGAGTTGGAGTAATATTGGGATTGCATATTGGCTAATTGAGCCGAACGAAGAAAGAGTTTTTATCCAACTCGTTATTATTCTCTCATATGATGCGTCATGCAAATCTTTCCCTTCGAGCAGGATATCGAATAATGCAATCTCTTTTTCAAAGATGGATTTAACGAGTTTTTCGTCGATCGGTTCGCCTGCTTTTTCGATTCTTTTGAGGCAATTATATAAAAACTGTAATCGGTCGGCGGCCGCAAGAGCATTTATCACCTTGCCGTCTTTGAGATCCGCGTCTAGGCGCTCTGTGAAAGATTGGAGCGGCATGTTGCCGGTAATTCCGTTGATTCCAAGCTTTTCTAATTCTTTAGCTTCATCTTCCGATACGAATCCATCTTTGAAATACTTATTTATAGCTTCGCAGACATTGGATGTCAGCCCGGCATCACTACATTCACTCGATTTAGCGCCATACCCCACATACGAGCTGATATAAGCGCCGCCTTTTACCCATGCCTCTAGGGTTGATGGTTCAATAGCCATACGCTATCTTATCGTCGGCCCGCGAAAAAAGTTGCTAAGTTTTAAAAGCCAAAAAACTAATTAAGGTCTGGCCGTATTTGCGCTGATCGACCAAGAAAATTGGTGAGATGGGAGATTGTATGGGTTCCTTTGGGTGGTGTTCGACGATTATGCGGCCGGTCGGCGCTAAGATACCGGCATTGGCAATTTTTTCGAGCGTTGGGTTGACGAGATCTTTTAAGTACGGCGGATCTACAAAAATCAGGTCGAATTTTTGCTCGTGTTTGGCAAAATAATCAATGGAGACATCAACGCGCTTTGGAAATAGCTTTGCCCTGTCTTCAAAAGAGCAGAGCGCAATATTTTTTCGTATGATTGTTACGGCTTCATCGGCTGCATCGACAAACGTGCAATGCGTTGCGCCGCGCGAAAGAGCCTCGATTCCAACCGCGCCGGTGCCGGCAAAAAGATCTAAGACGCGGAGACCCTCCACATTAAAGAGGATGTTGAATATGGCCCCTTTCACTTTATCCAGCGCGGGGCGGATATTATGTGTTCTCGGGGCGTAAAGTTTTCTCCCCTTTGCTGTTCCTGAAATTACACGCATTTTTGAACAGTAAACAGCCTATTATCACTTTTTTCAACTTAATTTTGCAGATAAAATTAACCATTGACCAACTCGCGCAAGTTGGCTATGTACGGGGGTTAGAAAGGTTTTTCATGTCTTACCTGTCTTTCTACAGAGATAATAAGCCAATAATCCGGCATGAGCTGAAAGCTGAAACGATAAAAATCGGACGCGATCCGTTATCCGATATCCAGCTTGTAGAAGACGACATTTCAAGAACTCATGCGGAAATAGACCCTGGAGGACATGTTCCAGCTGGCCGAGGAGGAGGCCAACCACCGCCGCAGCATCATCCTCGAGGTCCTCATCGTCATGCTCTTCATCCTCGACCTGGCGCTGCTCTTCATCAAGTGACGGTCTGCCGGTGCCCCGCGGGACTGACCGCCGTACGCCCTAGCCCCGCCTGCCACCAGGACAACCCTCAACGGGTGGCCGGGCGAATGCCGCGGCCATGGACGAGTCGAAGCGCCTGCCCCGCCAACATATTAAAATACGAAGAAGGCAAAAAAGAGCTGATATCTGAAATGATCCGGCTTGAAGTAAAAGCCCCTTCCGGCAAAAAGAAAAAATATGAAGCAGCTAAATTTTCGATCGGCTCTGAACCTTCCAATGATATAGCGATAAAAACCGATCCTTCTGTTTCAGGCCATCACTGTATTATTAAGGGCGATGGGGGCAAATTCATACTGGAAGATAAAAACAGCACAAACGGAACGTTTCTGAACGACAAAAAAATCGCCACCGCCGTTCTGCCCCCAAAAGGCCGCCTCACAGTCGGCAAAACAAAAATAAAATTCAACATCCTAACGGAAAAAGAGCGGCTCTGCCCAGCCAAAGAGACGAGTTTCGGGCCTTTAATCGGAGCTTCAAAGGCGATGCGCGAGCTTTTTTCCTTAATTGAAAGAGTTTCCGCAAGCAGCGCGACAGTCTGCCTAACCGGCGAATCGGGAACCGGAAAAGAGCTTGTAGCCCGCTTTATCCACGAAACAAGCGAGCGAAGCAGAAAATCATTTGTTGCGGTAAACTGCGGAGCAATTCCTGCAAATTTAATTGAAAGCGAACTCTTCGGCCACGAAAAAGGCTCCTTCACTTCCGCAACAGCCGTACACAAAGGCGTCTTTGAGCAGGCGGATAAAGGAACCCTATTCCTTGACGAAATCGGGGAAATGCCTCTTGACCTGCAGACCCGCCTTTTAAGGGTTCTGGAGACTTCGCACATCAGGCGCGTCGGAGGCCGTGAAGATATTTTAGTTAATGCAAGAATTATTGCTGCAACCAACCATGACCTTAAAAATCTGGTCAAGTCCTCTAAATTCAGGGAAGATCTTTTTTACAGGCTCTACGTCGTTCCAATTCATCTCCCCCCGCTCCGCCATAGAAAAGATGATATTCCCCTGATAGCGGAACACTTTTTAACGGCTTTGGCGCCGGATGATAGAAAAAAGAGCCTTAGCGCAGGAGCTGCAAATAAGCTTCTTGCTTATGACTGGCCAGGCAACGTTCGCGAACTTAAAAATACGATTCAGCGTTCGCTGCTGCTGGCAAAGAGCCAAGAGATAATAAAAGAAGATATCGTTTTCTGCGAGATGGGAAGCGGCGAAACGGAACATCTGGCCCTGGCAGAACAGGAATATAAATCAGCGATGAACGCCTTGAAGCGAGCCAACGGAAACATATCCGAAGCCGCGAGGGTGCTGAATGTGTCGCGCACGACCCTTGCATACATGATCAAAAGATTTAAAATAGACATTGACTCCATAAAAGTAGTATAAACGGCTATGCAGGAAGCAGCCCTTTATTCAAAAAATCCGGACAAATCGGTTAAATGTTTTTTGTGCAGGCATAATTGCCGCATAAAAAGCGGCGCGCGAGGCCTATGCATGGTGCGCGAAAACATCGATGGAACGCTCTACTCGATTTTTTATGGAAAGCCGTGCGCGATCGCAATCGATCCAATCGAAAAAAAACCGCTGTTTCATTATTTCCCTGGCACTAAATCATTTTCAATCGCGACGATGGGCTGCAATTTCCAGTGCGAGTTCTGCCAGAACTGGGATATTTCGCAATATGGAAGAAGTGTCGGAGTAGCGGACTTGAGTCCGCGCCAAGAAACGCAGGCTAAAGCCTGCTACTCCAAACCAGAAACTTTGCCAAAAGAAGTTGCCGGCTTGGCAAAAGAGAATGGCTGCAAAAGCATTTCATATACCTACAGCGAACCGACAATATTTTATGAATACGCGCGGGATATAGCAAAAATTGCATCGCCGCGCGGAATAAAAAATATTTTTGTGACGAACGGCTTCATGACGCGCGAAATGCTTGATGAAGCAAAGGACTGGCTTGACGCCGTAAATGTTGACCTCAAAGCCTTTAAAAATGAAACCTACAGAAAAGTCATGAAGGCTGATTTGAACGGCGTGCTGGATTCAATCGCTTATATTAAAAAATTAGGCATCTGGATGGAAATTACAACTCTTATCGTACCGCAAATGAATGACGATAAAAAAGAGCTGGAGGAGATAGCTAATTTTATAGCAAGCGTCGGCAACGATATCCCGTGGCATATTTCAAGATTTCATCCTCAATATAAAATGTCCGACAAGCCTGCAACGCCTGCGGACACTATGCAGATGGCTTATGAAATCGGCAAAAAAACCGGCCTAAAATATGTCTACATGGGAAACATCCCGGGGCATGAAAGTGAAAGCACCTTCTGCTGGAAATGCGGTGAGAAGCTGATCGAGCGTTTTGGGTATAACATAGGATTTAATAAAATTGATGCGGGGAAATCCTGCCCAAAATGCAAAGTTAAAATTGACGGGATTTTCTAGAAGATGCCGGCTGCCGATGCAGCGCCCTGCTTCGCGCGCTCTGCGGCCATAACTATTCTTTTTGCTTCATTTTCGGCCACTTCGTTTGCTTTAGGATCTTCGGGCCAGTAAAATCTTCCTATGTCATCGGGAAGATTGGCTGCCGCATTTTCCAGCTGGCTTGTCTCTGCCTTGATTTTATTAACGTACTTTCTAGCTATTCTAGAGGTCCAAAAGGCTCCGATCAAAAAAGCAGCATCCATGGCAATGTCTCTGGTGATTTTGCCAAGTTCTTCAACCAAGGGTCCAAAAAAAAGGAGTTTTGATAAGAATTCATTTTGATTTTCGTAGGGAAACGAAAAACTGCCAAGGTCGTACTCCCCGGAGGCGGCCTCAGGAGCTGACTCCGTCTTGTTTGATATTGACTCCGTCTTGTCCAGTGACATTGGTTTAACCATACTTATCCCTTTATTATTATTATCGGCAGGTGATTGCCAAAAGTTGCTTTGTGATATATAATTATAATATAATTATATATAATTTATACACTATTAAACTAAAAAGTGTCGGACACTTAAACGGTTAGCATCCTATCAAGGGCGATGCGGGCAGATTTGGAAACATCGTTCGGAACAATAACTTCGTTCACATATTCACCTTTGGCAAGGCTCTCTACCATCCAGCAAATGTCCTGAAGCGAAATTTTAAACATATTCGGGCAAAGCGAACGTGCAAGCGGAACAACATTTTTATCGGGATTCTCATGCACAAGGCGCGAAACAAGATTTATTTCAGTCCCTACTACAATAGTTGCGCCCTGTGGCGCCGCAGCCACAAATTTGCATATACCTTCAGTCGAAGCATTTTCGTCGGAAGCCAAAACCACATCTTCCCTGCATTCGGGATGAACGATAATTTTGCAATCTGGATATTTTTTGCGGGCCTCTTTTACATGCATGGCTGTAAAATATGTGTGAACATGGCAGAAGCCGGGCCAGAGGAGAATTTTTGTCATTGCGAGCGGAGCGAAGCAATCTTCCGAATTCAATTGTGTTCTGGAGATTGCTTCGCCCTTCTCGGGCTCGCAATGACATGCAACATTGTTCCATATTGAGATTTTTTCTCTCTCAATTCCCTTCTTTCTCGCAGTATTTCTTCCCAAATGTTCATCCGGGAAGAAAAATATTTTTTCGCCGCGCGCAAAAGCCCAGTCAAAAGCCGATTGCGCATTTGAAGATGTGCAGATGAGCCCGCCATTTGCCCCGCAAAAAGCTTTCAGCTCAGCCGTCGTATTCATGTAAGCAATCGGGATAACTTTCTTTATATCAGTGATTTTTGCCAGTTCAATCCATGCGGTTTCAACATCATCCAGCTCGGCCATATCCGCCATTGGGCATCCGGCGGTCAAATCCGGATGGAAAACACGCTGATTAGGCCTTGCTAAAATCTTTGCCGCTTCCGCCATAAAATGAACGCCGCAGAAAACGATAAAATCCGCTTCCTTCTGTTCGCTAGCAATTTTGGAAAGGCCGTAAGAATCACCCAGAAAATCGGCGAATTTAATAACCTCTTCGCGCTGGTAGTGATGCCCCAAAATAACAAGCTTTCGCCCCAACTTCGACTTAGCCACAGAAATTCGCCTATGCAATTCGTCTTC
>JACPAJ010000061.1 GCA_016180865.1 Deltaproteobacteria bacterium | reverse complement strand
TTAGATGGAAGTCAAAGCTATGCAGGAGTTATAGATTACACCCGTATTTATTCCCGCGCGCACCCCGATTACGAAATTCTCACTATGTACAACGCCGGCAATGTGGAGTTCCAAACCCGAACTTCTGCAGATAATTCTACCTGGGAAGCCTGGATGCCAACTACTTCCGAAACGCAAATTGATTCTCTCGACGGCCCGTCTCAATACAACACGACTGATTCAGGTTTAGTGAGCTACTGGCCGTTGGACAACGGCAACATGTCCGGCGGAACAACAGCCGATGTTAAAGGCACCAACACAGGAACTTTGTATGGCACAAGAAGTGTGGATGGTAAGTTCGGCAAAGCAAGAAAGTTTGCTGGTAGTGAGTACATTGATCTTGGAAGTTATACAAGAGGCGCTGATTTATCAGTTGAGGCATGGATTTTTGTTACTTCTTTTTCTTCGGACAGAGCTATTTGGGGAGCTGGCAATAGCGCCTGCACAAACTATGAGTATTTATATGCCGCAAGCACATCAAAACCAAACTGGTGATGAATGATGGCCTCCTGAACAGGAACCTTGTCATTCAACACGTCGTGAATGCTGTGGTCAGGCTCGACAATCCCAAGATGAAGGCCCAGATTAGGCGCTGAATAATTCGCATCCACAAGAAGCACTTTTTGACCGAACTCTGCCGCAAACGCAGCGCCGAGAAGAGCCTGCAAAATCGGATGGACCCCGGTCAAATAATCAACAAGAAAAATAATTTGCATTTCGATTCGAAGTTATATTACATAATAAGCGCATATGCCACAATTTTTTTACAAAGTCGTCTCCTCGCCGCTCGGCTGGATAAGAATTGTCACCAGCGAAAAGCATCTTATTAGAATTGATTTTCCATCAAGAAATGCAAAGTCTTCAAAACGGGCGCCGGAAATTTTAAAAAAGACCGAGAAACAGATCAGAGAATATTTTTCCGGGATGGGGGAAAAATTCGCTTTGGCTATCCCGTTTGCAAATCTTGAAGGAACCTCGTTTCAACGCCGCGTGTGGAAAGCGATGTCAAAGATTCCATATGCTAAAACTGTTTCTTATAAGGAGCTGGCAAAAATGGCCGGTTCATCCAATGCATATCGCGCGGTCGGAAGCGCTTGCGGGAAAAATCCGCTTCCAATCGTCATTCCATGCCACAGAGTTTTAGCTTCAAGCGGTTTGGGCGGTTTTACAAGCGGCCTCTGGCGGAAGAAATGGCTGCTAAAACATGAAGCAAACAGTTTGTCATCCTGAGCGGTCTAATAATTTTCAGTGAGGAGTTCGAAATATCCCTTAGGATGCCCGCATAGTGGACAGACATCGGGGGCTTCGCTGCCATTATGCAGATACCCGCATTTTCGGCATGTCCATGTGACGGCATTTTCTTTTTTAAATGTTAACCCGCGTTCGACATTTCGATTAAGCATAAGATAACGCTTCTCATGCCACTTTTCGGCAACAACTATTGTTTCAAACAGTTTGCCTATCTTATCAAACCCCTCTTCCCGCGCTATTTTTGCAAATGTTGGGTACATTTCGGTCCATTCATAATGCTCGCCGGCCGCGGCCGCTTTCAGATTGTCGGCGGTTGTGCCGATAACGCCGGCGGGAAACGAAGCTTTAATTTCCGCCTCGCCGCCTTCGAGAAATTTAAACAGCTGTTTTGCATGGGACCGTTCCTGCTCCGCCGTCTCTTCAAAAATCGCGGCAATCTGCTCGAACCCGTCGTTTTTAGCTTTTGCGGCAAAGAACGAGTACCTGTTGCGCGCCTGAGATTCGCCGGCAAAAGCGGTCAATAAATTCTTTTCGGTCTTCGAACCTTTTAAATTCATAAATTACCTCCTGTCGGGGCGATAGGATTGATCCGCCTGCGGCAGATGAATCTTAGGGTTGCCTTTCGCCACCCGCCTCTGGCGGGTTCCCGGCTCAAGGCATTATTTAAAATATCACCCACTCCAACTTCGCCCTACACCACATGGTGCAGGGCTCGTTGTCGGGGCGATAGGATTTGAACCTACGACATCTTGGTCCCAAACCAAGCGCTCTAGCCAGGCTGAGCTACGCCCCGAAATGCTTTAAAATTTTTCCCTTCTCCTCTGTGCTAAAATCATTCCCGTAAACTCTCAAAAATAATTTAGTACGAACGTCAGAATCATTACAATCCAAAGATGCCAAAATCAACCTTTTTGCCATATCAAACATGTCCGCACCCATTTTTAAGCGTTCTTCTCCGCTTCTAAGTCTTATCATTTCTATCATCTTACTGTTCACTTGAGGAGAAGTATCCGTCATTATTTTAGCCCGCTAAGCAGCTCTCGAACGCCCAACTCGTCCGCCCATTTGTTCATATACTCTAGATCAAGACCTTCGGCCACACTTAAAATATTTTTTACATCCTTTAACTGCATCTCCGACAAACTATCCTTTGCCCACAATAATTTGGATAAGATCAGATCCTCCGCCGATATGATCCACATTTTTACGCCGTCTATTTTTATCTGTTTTCTCCGATTAAATCTGCTTTGGCTGAATTTCTCTTCCCTTTGAATGATAAAATCAATCTTTAAGATGAATTTATTATGTATAATATTAAACATTCCGTTACGCGCGACTTCATCTTTAACCGTATCCGGCTCGATATAAAAATCCTTTTCAAACAGGGCGATGAAATCCTTTACGTTCTCCGGCCTAAGAATGACCACAATATCTATATCTCTCGTCATCCTGGGCTGGGCATAAAAATTCATCGCCACAGAACCGGAGATCATATACGAAATTGATGCCTTATCCAACCTGCCCGTCACCTCTTTTAGGACATCTAATTCTTCAGACATAATTCTAACCTATTTCGTATCGTCAAAAAACTCAATCAAAATTTGTGGATTTTTACTTTAATTGAGGCTTACAATTGCCCTGAGGCACTTTCATGTCCCCTGTTCAATTGGAGCATATAGTCCAGCCCCTGTTTTGAATAACAAATTTGTTGTTCAGTAGCCTTATAATCTTCACACAACGGTTCCGCAAGCCGTTTAATTGCCATGCGATGTCTGGCCTCGTGTGGCCTATCAATATATGCGCCATATTTGAGCATAGTACTTAAAATAAACGCATTTGATTCAACGAGGCTTTTCCTTGTGTCTTCATCCATCTTGCCAAAAACGAGGAGCTCCGGCAGACCGTTTGTAAAATAATCCTTCATCAAGTCAAAAAAGGCCTCTCCTCTGTCATCCACAGGATAATCAAGACGACGGTTGGGGTAAAAAAGGTTTCTTGTCTGATAGGCATAGTACTCCAAGACTCTCCTAAGTAGAATTACTCCATCGCCGTCCCTCTCTTTGACAGCACCCGCGCTATCCCTATCTTTCATCATGCCAATTGCCTTCTTGAGCAGATCTTCTCCCAGCAAACTACAAATTCCTCGACCCACCTCATAACCTTTACTATAATAAAATTTTGGGCCTTCACCTTCTAGGTGATTTGATATCATCACCGTTGCATCGCTTATATTTTTATCTCGTTCGGTATTGGTAACCGCCCAAAAATCATCTCCTGCGTGTGTTAGGGCAACATCCAGACACAGGACATGCTCCAGGCCTGGATTATCCCTGTGTTGTATGACGGAAGCAAATAATCTCTTCCAGAAATCATTTCCCGCGAAGTAAAGATGCGAGCTGATCCCAAAGAGTTTTACAAAGTCGCCTTCTCTAAGATAGACCTCGGCAAGACTGCCGGCAAGATGCCTTTTAACAAAATCGCTTGCATTTTGAATATCAGAAAGCCACACAATGTCATCGGGTGTGCATTCTTTGGTTATGATGTCGGTTATGCTGTCGGCCAAGAAGTAAGAACGTCCATCTCCTATCCAGCCAAACAACCTATTGACCTTCTCTCCATCCCTTCCCTTTATAGCCGGAACAATAATGCTTCTAATGAGATCTATTGCCTTTGCCGTTGTCTCTAACTTCACGTTGCTACCCGCTACCGCACTGAATATTTCTACCTCGCTCTTTCCTTTAATCAACTCTGTCCATAAGCGTTCTTGAACAGAGGGATCGCTCCATTTATGCTCAAGCACAAACTGCAAACGCTTTGCAAATGGTTCGCTTCCTTGTGCGGCCAGTTCTATTAAAAGAGCTTCGGGAATAAATTCTACATTTCCGATAGAAGCCAAAGGCGTTTCGGAGTTTAAAGCGATCTTTCGAATGGTCTCTGCGTTTGGAGCAGTTTCGGATGTTTGATGTGCCAATAATTCGCATGCCTGTTTCGGAGTGAAAATATCTAGATGATTTTCAAGAGCATATTTAAAAAGCTCTTTGTTCCATAGCTTGCTAATAAGCTCATACTTTTCTTCCTTGCTGTAAGCATTGCTGTCCAATAACTTGCGGTAGAATTTATCAATTCCTTCCACCGTTCTAAAATATCTCCAAACTGCTATTGGTGCCTTGGGAACATCTTTATAGATGGCTTCTAGCGTGGCTAGATCCGGTGACGTACCTTCCAAATATTTTTCGTCGAAGCCATAACGGATGACTGCGCCTACAATCGCCTTATTATATTTGCCATCTCTATTATAACGAGCAAGATAGTTGATAAAAAATCCTTTATCATGCGCATATTCGATGACACCCAAGGCAAGTTCATAGTTTTCCTCACCGCTATTCACGAATGAATTATCCCGATTTTTGATGAGCGCCTTAACGGCATTCTCTTTTTCGGCATTGCCATATCTTTTATCCTTTAACATCTCCAGATAAAGCCCGTTAAGGCCTTTCAGCTTAAAGAATGAAACCCATGTAGACAGCGGCGCATCAGGATATTTTTTATAAAGAGCTTTTATGGCCGTTGGCGTCAGCATCCCATAGATAGCAAGAGCTTCCTGCATTTGAGACGGCGTTAATGGATTGTAATTAGCTCCGAAAATATAAGATAAAGCTTCTCTCTGATATCTCTTCTTTGCGTCCAGATAGACAAGATAATAACCAGCATAGGCGCGCCAAGCACAATGGCTGTCTGCAGACATTTTATTTACAATAAATTTACAAAGCTCATCGTCGCTTAGTTTTTCAATCCCTTCAGCAACGGCATCTTGACGCAGGGCTTTGATGGCGTCTTCTCTGACAGAATCAAGCATGGGAACACGCCGGCGTTCAGTATCGGAGAGACTTGCATAGCCTCTTACATGCTTCTACAGGGTTAGTGCGGCATCTTCCTTGGTCAGCACTGGTAAACGTTCGGCACGCTTGTTCCATAAATCACCATACCATTTAACCGGCGGCTTTTTAGCCTCTCCGCCTTCCTTATAATATAACGATTCCAATTTAGATTCAAAACCTTCGAAACTAAAATTAGACCTATGACCTTGACCTTGATAAATGGTCCCTCTTTCGAAATAGTCTATCGCGGCGACAACATCGTCGTAACAGACTTGCGAGGGATCTCCAGCCATGCCGCCAAATGTTGTTTCTTTCAAGCCTTCGCGGAGATTTGGATTCCCGACCAACATCTCCCCAAAAAAATTATCTATGACGGCCGCCTGTTGTTTATTCAAACAGACATTTTTATCATTGCCCATAAAAAACTCTCCTTGTTTGATTTATCCTATGTGTCATATATTTCGTCATTTGTTAAGGAAAGTTGCTATCTTTTTCATAAAAAAGAACCTAGGCAAAAATTGGTTTATATTTCAGCTGGTTACAAACTGCCATTAACAGTTTTTACCATAATTTCCAGCGCCTTTTTTGCCGCGAGGCCGCGGTGGCTGATTTTGCTTTTTTCTGAAAGCGGAAGTTCGGCAATGGTGCAGTTCCTGTCCGGAAGATAAAAAATCGGGTCATAGCCAAATCCTCCGGCTCCGCTTTCTTTATCGGCTATCCGCCCCGACACCCGCCCTTCTATTTCATATTCTTTTCCGTTGGGGTCTATCAATATCATTGAACATATAAAATGCGCCGTCCGCTTTTCCTTTGGCACGCCTGCCAGTTCACCGAGCAATTTTTTATTATTCCGCGCATAATCGACCGGCTCGCCGGAATAACGGGAAGAATAAACGCCCGGCCGGCCATCAAGCGCGTCTACGATAAGACCGGAGTCGTCGGCGAGGATCCACTGGTGCGATGGTTCGATGCCTGCCCGCCGAGGCAGTAGTGGCGGGGTACGTTGGTACGTTAGCAAAAACTTATAAACCGTTCTTGCTTTAACTACGGCATTTTCAATGAAAGTGGCGCCGGTTTCGGGAGGGAGCTCTACTTCATAGTCCAAAAGCGATTTGACTTCAATTTGCGGATGTTTGATGACATCTGCAATCTCTTTTATTTTATGCTTATTATGGGTTGCTAAAATGAGCTGCATATGCTATTCAACTTTTCGTCATTCCTGCGAAAGCAGGAATCTCATTATATACACTGGATCCCTGCTTTCGCAGGGATGACAGTCTTGGCGAGGCATTCTTATGCTCAAAAGATTGATTCTTATAATCACACTTCTCATCCTTAATCAAGCAACTTTAGCTGGCCCCCCGCAACAGCCCGAAGACCAAAATTATGCCTCCGCGCGAACGGAATTAATCGAAAAACATTTAAAACCGGCCGGCGTAAAAAATCAAACTGTTTTAGATGCCATGCTGAAAGTGGAGCGCCATAAATTTGTGCCTGAAAAATACCGCGGACGCGCGTATGAAAATATTTCGCTTCCGATAGGAAAAATACAGACTATATCACAGCCATACATGGTTGCTTTGATGACGGAAGCGATTCGCCCGAAATCCGGACAAAAAGTTTTGGAAATAGGAACGGGCACGGGATACTCCGCCGCTGTTTTGGGCGAAATCGTGGGCGAAGTTTATACAATTGACATTGAATCCGAACTTGCAAAAACCGCCGACGCACGGCTTAAAGAACTTGGCTATAAAAATATTCACGTAAAGGAGGGAGACGGCTTTTTCGGATGGCCGGAAGCTGCGCCGTTTGACGGCATAATCCTAACCTGCACGGCGGACAAAGTTCCACCGAAATTGGCCGAGCAGCTGAAAGAAGGCGGACGGCTTGTAATGCCTTTAGGAAGAGACTTTTCGCCGCAGACTATGGTTGTCATAACAAAAACAAACGGCGTTCTTGTCACAAGGCCCCTTGTAGAAGTGCAATTCGTCCCCATGCTCGGAGAGATTAAAAAGAATTAAAACCTGCAGCCCATTCCCAAAAATCTTTTTCGGCTCTTTCTAAAATCATCTTACGCCTAAGTTCCTTCCGCGGGCCTCTGCTGGTCGAGTCCTTTTCGCTTAGCGGCGGAAATATGCCCCACATGATTTTCATCGGCTGGAAATTTTTATTCGGGCAGCACGTAATGTGGCGGATTAAAGAACCGATTGCGGTTGTCGGAGGAATAGCCGGCATTGGAGATTTCTTTGCGATTGCATATCCCAGCCCAAGCCCTGCATATAACCCGACAGCCGCTGATTCAAGGTAGCCTTCAACCCCTGTAAGCTGCCCGGCAACATATATATGAGAGTAATTTTTCAGCTGCAGCGTTTTATTTAAAAGAACCGGCCCGTTGATATAGGTATTGCGGTGCATAGAGCCGTAACGCGCAAATTTTGCCGATTTTAGCCCCGGAATCATCCTGAAAATTCTATCTTGTTCCGGATAGGTCATTCTGGTTTGAAAACCGACAATATTATAAAGCGTCGCGTGCATATTATCCTGCCGCAGCTGGACAATTGCATAAAATCCTTCCCCAGTTTTTGGATGCCTTATTCCCATCGGCTTCATGGGCCCGTGCCTTAAAGCATCGGGATGCCTTTCGGCAAAAGCTTCTATCGGCATGCATCCTTCAAAATAGCGTATATCATCGAACTCATGGGCATGAACTTTATTTGCCTTTATTATTTCGCCGATGAATGAATCATATTCCGATTTTGTCATCGGGCAATTGATATAATCTCCGTCCGCTTCCTTGCCGACATCGTAGCGGCTGGCTTTGAATGCTATATTCATGTCGATGCTGTCGTATTCGACAATCGGAGCGATCGCATCATGAAAATAAAGAAACTCGCCGCTGTCGCTTAACAGATCTTTAAAATTTTTGATAAATGCCGGCGATGACAACGGCCCCGTGGCAATTATAACTCCGCAAATATCATCACCAAAATTATTCAATGATTGGACTTCGCCTCTGATAATTTCGATATTCTTATTCGCGCTTATTTTTTCGGTGATATATTCCGCAAAACCTTCCCTGTCGACAGCCAGCGCCTTTCCCGCCGGAAGGCGCATTGAATGTGCGGCCTCGATAACAACAGAACCGAGCTTTCCCATCTCTTCTTTTAAGAGCGCCGTGGCATGGCCCGTTTCTTCCGATTTCAGAGAATTGCTGCAGACGAGTTCAGCAAAATTCGGCGATTTGTGGGCCGGTGAAAACCATCTTGGTTTGGCTTCAAAAAGCCTTACTTTGATTCCAAGTTTTGCAAGCTGCCATGCAGCTTCAACGCCTGCAAGCCCCGCGCCGATAACGATTGCTTTATTTGATTGATTGTTCAAAGCCTATAGCACCGTCATCCACGAAAAAAGATCGTCTTTCTGGCCATACTGGATGCCGGTAAGGTAGTCATAAAGAATGGATGAATATTTGCCGATCTCGCCGTTTCCAACGGCAAAATTACTGCCTTTATATCCAAGAGTGCCGACAGGGCTTACAACACATGCCGTGCCGGTGCCGAAAACTTCGCTTACGCTCCCATTTTGCAGGCCTTCAATCACTTCCGTAATTGCAACTTTCCGCTCTTCAACTTTTATTTTTAAATGCTTTGCAAGCTCGATTACCGATTTGCGCGTAACGCCCGGAAGAATCGTTCCATTGAGAGCCGGCGTAACAAGAGTGTCTTTAATCACGAAAAATATATTCATCGAGCCGACCTCTTCGGCAAATTTCCTTTCTTCCGCATCGAGCCACAAAACCTGATCATATCCTTTTTTTGCAGCTTCCATGCCTGCCTTGATAGAGGCCGCGTAATTTCCGCCTGTTTTCGCGAATCCCATCCCCCCCTTGGACGCGCGCACGTAATTATCTTCCACTTGAATTTTGGACAGCTTGCTCCCGGAGCTGAAATACGGCCCCACCGGCGAAAGAATCATATAGAAAAGAAAATTATCCGAAGACCTGACTTTTATTATCGGGTCAGTGCCTATCATTGCGGGCCTGATATATAATGAAGTCTCTTTTTTAGCGGGCACCCAGCCGCGTTCAAGTTTCACAAGCTCGCACAAGGCTTTAAAAACAAAATCAGCGTCTATTTTCGGCATGCAGAGCCTTTCCGCGGAGCTATTCAATCTGATGAGATTTTCCATCGGCCGGAACATCGCCACTTTGCCGTCTTTGTACGCAAAGGCTTTCATCCCTTCGAATATCTCCTGCCCGTAATGGAAAACCATTGTGGCGGGAGAAAAGGAAAAATTATGAAACGCCTCTATTTTTGCATTGTGCCAGCCGTTCTTTGGCGAATATTCCATCACAAACATTCTATCCGTGAACATTTCCCCGAACTTCAAATTTTCGAGGTTTTTCTGCTTAAGGCTCGCGGAAGGCACTTCTTTTATGGCATATTCCATTTAAACCTCCTAAAAAAATCTTGCATTTACCTATGTCCATCATATATCACTTGTCAACCATGAAAAAAATATTGGGGTTTTCCAAACCGGTTTTTGTGCTGGGAGTCGTGAGCCTTCTGACCGATCTTTCGTCGGAAATGATTTATCCCATTCTTCCGTTATTTTTAGCCAACGTAATCGGCGCAAGCACAACTTTCATCGGCCTTATAGAAGGAATTGCCGAAAGCACTGCAAGCCTTCTGAAAGTTTTTTCGGGCTGGCTTTCCGATAAGCTCAATAAACGAAGGCAGCTGATACTTTCCGGCTACGGCCTCTCTTCAGTCGTGAAGCCTTTTCTGGCGCTTGCAACTTCCGGATGGCACGTGCTGGGCTTGCGCTTTGCGGACAGGCTCGGCAAAGGGATAAGAGGAGCTCCGCGCGATGCTTTGATAGCGGACGCAACGGAACCCAGCGAACGGGGCAAAGCCTTTGGATTTCACCGCGCGATGGATACGGTCGGCGCCATACTCGGGCCGGCTGCAACGTTCATGATTCTTCCATTTTTCGATCACACTTATCGTCCTCTCTTTTTAATTGCGGCAATTCCGGCTCTGGCGGCAGTTGCGGTAATTATATTCAGCGTTAAAGATATGCCGCGCATTTCAAATGAAGCGGTAAAAAATATTCAAGGCTCAAAAAAATTTGACGCCTCCTTCATCATTCTGCTCGGCATCATTGCGATCTTCACGCTCGGAAATTCAAGCGACGCTTTTTTGATACTTAGAGCGCAAAATGTAGGAATAAAGCCTCTGCATATTCCGATTCTGTGGCTCTTTTTTAATCTGATATATACTGTTGTCTCCGTCCCTGCAGGCAAGTTGTCCGACATAATAGGCCGCAAAAGAATAATTTTCACGGGGTTCATTGTCTATTCTGCCTGCTACGCCGGCTTTGCTTTTGCAAGCGAATGGTGGCATGCATGGGCGCTCTTCGGCATCTACGGAATTTATTACGGAACAACGGAGGGTGTCATAAAAGCTTACATATCCGATATAGTTTCGGCGGAAGTGAGGGCCACATCGTTTGGAATATATAATTTTGTCACCGGGATTATTCTTTTCCCGGCTAACTTATTAACCGGCTGGATTTGGAAAGCCTACGGCGCAACCTACGCGTTTGGGCTTGGAGCGGTTCTTGCGTGCATAGCAGCATCGGCCTTCGCTCTATTTTCTATTATCCATAAGCGTTCTAAATTGGCTCCTCAATTTTGACTTCAGCGCTTTTAGGGGACGGCTCGCTGTTTATAATAAAATCGGCTGAATTATCATCTGTATCATCAGTGTTTTCTAATCTTGAAATGCTTTTCCCCGCAGGAGCATCGAGTGCCGGACTATTTTCACACATTGCAAGCCCGTTCTCGGCGATTTTAACTTTAACTTCGCCATAACAGACTGCATCAACTAACCCGCCCTTGCTATCCAGCAGCTGCACGGCGTCCGGGCCATTTTGAGGATCGAAATTTGTTATAAAATCCGCTTCAGCCACGTTTGTTTGATTCGCATTTTGGGAAGCGGCATCGGCTATTACATAAAAGCCGTCTCCCTGAACGGAAGCCCCGGACGGCAGAGTAATTGAATCGGTGATTTTTCCGTCATCTCCATTTACAAAAATTATTTTATATCCGCTTATGGTGGCCCCCGGAGCGCCCTTTAATTCAACAAACAATTCCCCGTTGGTATCCGAATCTTGCGCATCATAATAGATTTCATTTAACACGAGACCTGCTAATGTGATAGATGATTGTTCTGCTACATCTTGTTGATTTATAACATTATTTTGTTCAACGCTGGCTGTGCCGGCTGATTCAATTGAAGAATTGATAACTGCCTCGCCGCCGTCTTCACTCTTTAATAGATCAAAGCTTGAGACATACATTTTGGATAAAGAAAACCCATCTGCCGATTGAACATCCTTTGTTAAAATTATACCGTATCTTTTGCCGGAAGAAAGTTCGGCGTCTGGCACAAACATGGCACACAAAGCATCTTCGGATATTGAATATGAGCCATCCAAACCTAAAATCTTGCCGTTATCGACTTCTTTTTGGAGAGATTTAAGGCTCGACGAATTAAAATCCTCCACAACTAAAAAAGTGAATTTATTTACAGTCGTTTCGTCAATCGCCTTGGAAAAACATACATTAATCTCGGCCGCTGATTCAACTTCGGAACTGTTTTCAGGAGCAACGCTCATAACGGCCGGAAGCGAAGCCGATAAGGACGGCAGACTGACAACCGCAGGCGCACCGCAGGAGGAGAGCAGAAGTAGAAAGATGAGCTGTAAATAAATAGACATATTATCGCGTCATCCCCGTGAAAACGTCTCCCCGCCGACGGGTCAGTGGCGGGGGGATCCAGAACATTTAATTGTACTGGATTCCTGCTTTCGCAGGAATGACAAGGTTTTTTCAATAAACTCTATTTTTAGGATAAGCAAATTTTATGCCAGTTCAAGAAGTGCATAGTGAAAAATGAAGCCTGTTATCGCGAGGAGCCCAAAGGGCGACGTGGCGATCTCATGAAATCAATTACTTGCGGGAGATTGCTTCGTCGCTTCACTCCTCGCAATGACAAAAAACCGCATGTTGCACCACTCTCAACGTACCAACGTACCAGTAAATTCTGACGAAAACTGTGCAATTATTGCGGGCTGGTCAAAAATGTCCAGATGCTAGGCGTCAGCGAACCCGCGAGGAGGCGTACCTTAATGGTACGTTGACGAAGCGGATTTGCTGGCAACGACGCAGATGGGCATTTTTCAACAGCCCCTATTTTGAAAATACGCCAACAAAGGGAAGGGAGCGGTATAGACCCTCGGAATCAAGCCCGTACCCTATCACATATTTATTAGGGACATTGAAACAGACGTAATCGACTAGTTTTCGGGCTTTGCCGGTGTCTTTATAAAGAAGGCTGGCTACTTTCAGCGATTTCGGCTTTTTTGCGTGAAGATGTTCCAGAAGATACCTAAGCGTATTCCCGCTATCGACGATATCCTCAACTAAAAGGACATCCGAACCGACGATCGGCTGAGTCAGATCAAACTCCATACGAACCTGACCGGTATTTTTGTCGTGATCGTAAGAAGATACGCGGAGAAAATCGCAGCGCAAAGGCATATTCAAATGCCTCACTAAATCCGACATAAACATAAAAGCGCCTTTTAACACCCCGACAACAACGATTTCGCCTTTCGTCCCGTAATCGCGTTCAATCTCTTTTCCGAGTTCTGCAATTCTTCCCTGAATTTCATCGGCAGATATCAAAGTCTCAATTTTCATAAATTATGCCCTTATCTGAATTTATCGCTTAAAGCGGTTGTAAGTTTTTTGCCGGCATCTGCGCATGCCTTTTGCAGCGCCTGATTGCCGCCGGTGACAGGATCGACATGCGGCGAAGAAGCGGTTGCAGTGGCATATGCAACTCGCGTATTTGTTTTCACGTTTGTGGCTTTGCAGCTTACATTTGCAAAAATGCTATTCATGTATGCGCTCCCCTTCCCCTGATTTTTAGCGAGAGCGGAACATGTAACCACGAGCTCAACATCGTTATCAATGACTTTTGCAAGCTTTGAAGCGCTTTCGTTCGGCATATTAAACATATTTTCATCATAGCGGTCAAAAACAGGCTTGTATTGAAAGGCTCTTTTAGTCTCCGTCGGATCGAGCGTCATATCAATCACCGGAAATCCGCCGTCGCCAAGGGAAGCAATAACAACGTCTTCGCAGATATTAAAATTAGCTTCGCTTACGGTGCCGCCGGAATAAATCGATCCATAAAATGAATGAGCCCACGCTCCATCCACATTCTGTTCAGAAGCAAAGACAGCCACTTTCGGCTTTCCGCCGATTCCGGGCTGAATTCCGAGCGCCGCCAGCTGGCCGTTGATCTTTGCATCGTCTATTTCTACGCGCGCGCTGACATAATGAAACTGGCCGTCCTCGCGTTCGGCGACAATTTCATACTTCGCCACAAAATCCTTGAAAGTTGAATAAATCGCCGGCTGGAGTCTTGAATAATTGGCGTCTGCCGCGGATTTGGTCACTCTTTCGGCAACATAGGCTTCAACCGCTTTTTGCAAAGTCGATTCAATTGCGCGTTCTTTAGTTACATCGGGTTTATCGGGGATAATAACCGATTTTCCTTCAATAGTCACAACAGAAGCAAATACGGAGATGGAAATTAAGGCCACTGTCATTATCAAAATTGTTTTTTTCATACACCCTCTAGTTTCGTGTCATTGCGGAAATTTCTGCCTGTAGAGCCCGGCATCCATAAGTTTTCTGCGTATATCGCCCCCGTTTAAAAATACGGTCATGTCGACTTTATAAATATTATCCTCCGCGAAGCCCGACTGAATTTCGTGATTTTTTGAAAATGCCGCACAGCGGTTATAAATCAGGCTGTTAAACTTTGGGTAATTATTGCTCAGCACATCGGCATAAAACCAATCTTCCATAAGTTTTTCGCATGAACGTTTGATTCCCTGCTTAATTGCAGCTGCTTTTGCCGAAGGCTCGTCTTCATTGACAATCACGGCGTTCCCTTCAACCGTCACGGCAACCACATCCGCTTCCGGCGAGATAACTTTGGCCTCGACGGTTTTCTTTTCCTCCGCAATCTGTTTTAGACGGGCAAGCTCGGCTTTCGCAGCCTTCTTATCCACCTTTATCGAACGCCAGACGTTATAAAGCATCCGGCCGCCTTCTTTCATCTTTTCAGAATAGACATCAACAGTCTCGGATTTTAACTGCACTTCATCTGTGGAGATAAAAACATCCTGCGATATTTGAATCTTCTGCAGATTTGCGTAAGAAGCCAAATCCATGCGCCCCGATATGCCAAACATCGATTGAACAGCTTCCGCCGTGGCGTTATCATACGCTTCGCGCCTTCCTATCTCTTCCGAAGCGGCCTTTGAGGATACGCCCACAAAATATTCGTATTCCGCATCCTCCCAATGGACCTGCGTAATCCACTTAGGCGGCTTGGCAATGGCTGTTGCTGATACGAGAATTAGTGTTAATATTAATATTGTTCTCATAAAAAATCTCTTAAATGCTTATGTCATTCCCGCGAAAGCGGGAATCTCGAACGTTCACAGGAGATCCCTGCTTTCGCAGGGATGACAAGAGTTACTGTATATTCTCCAAATATTCGATCGCGTATTCTTTGTTATCATCAACATCAACCGGATTGAAGAACTGATTCCATGCTCCGTCGACTTTCTGCTGAAATTCCGGCGAAAACTTATCCTTTTCCTCGTGCTCCTTTAAAATTTTGTCGGCGTACTGCTCAAAAGATTTCATCGGCATCACAGCCCTGCTATAGCACGAATATTTCACATAAGTGTCCGGTCCGTTCCTGACTAGCTTTTTCTCCCAAAAGCGGTTATCTATATATATGCCCTGTATAAAATCGATTTTGGTCGATTGCGAAGCGATCTGCTTCAGGGAAGACGCATCAATGCCAAACCCTTCGGCTGCATACTGAAGCTGGTTTTCAAACCGGCTGTTCAGCTCTCCCGCCAATTCAAGCTTGGCCTGCAGATCGGCGGCCATTTCGCATCTGGAAGGGGCGCTGTCTCCCGGGACATCGACCGTTCCTATAACATAAATCTTTTTGTCTTTTTTGACATGCGGCTTTTTAAAGAAATATTTGGCGATCTTTTTCTTGCCGTAACTCGTTTCTATAACCTTGTCTTCTTTTACCTTATACTTGACTCCCCCCACTTTATAGGATTTTGCGCAGGCTATGCAAAAGGTAAAAAAGACAGCCAGCATCAAACTGACGGACAAAATCTTTTTCATGATATCCCCTCCTTTTAAGGATGGAAACATATAATATCGGGCTAAAAATGCCAGAAAAATATTTACTTATCTGTGCCGTTAATGTTATATATGAGGTCATATAACGTAAGGAGTCCCTATGAAAAAATATGCGAGTCTGATTTTGTTGCTGTTCTTCCTTATTATATCCTGTAAAGAAAAAGGTGGAACTTCCGCGGCAAAAGAGCCGCCTGATAACGGCCCTGAAACCCAGCTCACTTCATGCACCGGCAACGAAAATTGCAAAAGCGGCGAGATATGCAAGGACAGCGTCTGCACAGCAGAAACTGCACCGGCCAAATGTTCGCATGACAGCGAATGCCCGAGCGGGCAATTTTGCTCAAATGGAACTTGCACAGCTAAGGGAATTCCTGCACCGGCCGCATGCGCATCTGATACCAACTGTTCCTCGGGATTAAAATGTGATAACGGAACTTGCGTTATTCCACCTCTCACATGCGACGCAAGCGAAACTCTTGTTGATGAAACATGCAAAACTAACGGCACTGCAAAAACCGCATGCAAAGAAGGCGGCCTTTGCAATCCGGGCCTTGCCTGCGACGCTAATAATACATGCTTAGGCACCGGCACATGGACGCATCTTGGCAAAGCAATCCCCTTTCCGGCTCTGGCAAGCGGTGCCGTCGCAAGATTAGGCAGTATAACATATGTAGGCACTTACAGCGGAGTCTTTAAAACAAGCGACGGCGGCACAACATGGGCGCCAATAAATAACGGCCTTCCAGGAATAAGCCAGGTTACTGCTTTAATTACTGTCGGCCAGAATATATATGCCGGCTTAGCGAGCGAAGGGGTATATGTTACAACTGATGGCGGATTGAGCTGGAGCCCGCTTAATTCAGGACTGACGCCCGGAGGCAAATATCTAATGAGCCTTCTCAAGGCTCCTAAAGCAGGGCCTTTCTATGCCGGCACGATGGATGGTGTTTTTTCCACATCAAGCTCTAATCCGGGCGAATGGCAGAGCATTGGTTTAAAAGATCTCAAAGTTCGCAGCCTTGCTCATTATAATTCAAAGCTTTACGCTGCGACATTCGAACAAAAGGGGGTTTTTGTTTATGAGTCCGGTGAAAAATGGTCAAATCAGAACGCCGGGTTGGAATTCCCCGACACAGCTTTCGTCAAGCCGGTGCTTTCGCTGGCTGTTTCAAATCAATTCGGCTTAATCGCAGCGGTTTCGGACGGAATATATAGGTTGAACTATAAAACGTCAAAATCGGAGCCGGTTTGGACTCCCATATTCAGCGATATTTCCCCGGCGATTTTAACGGTTGCAGGTGACGAAATTTATGCCGCGCAAGAAGAAAAAAAGTTCTATAAATACTCCGGCGGCAAGTGGGTACCTATAGGAATTGCGGATGTTGAAGATTATTTGAAAATAATCCCGCTCGACGATAAAATTTTTATTATAACGGATAAAGCCGTTTATAAAACAGCTGCAAGCAATATCGACTGGAAACCGGTTGAATATGACGTTGGTTATGATTTCATTGTTGACATTTTGTATGTCAATAATACTCTTATCGCTACAACAGATGCAAGAGGCCCGGCCTACTCGACTGACGGCGGCGCCGGTTGGACTTATTCTGATTCAGACGACAAATATGCCTATATTGGGAGCCAATATATCGCGATTAAGCAGAACAATAATATCATATATGCCGTCAGCAGCACAGGTGATGTTTTACGAAGTGATGATGGCATTAACTGGGAGCCTATATCGGAAGCTTCGTATACTCCGTATAGCAGCCCACGGGACTTTATCTTTTTTGACAACAGCATTTATATTGCGGCAGGTGGTGGTGTCTTTAAATATGAAAACCTTAGCGAGTGGAAAGATCTGAAAGCTCCGAAGAATGCATATTCGCTTGCTGTCTTTAACGGTGAAGTTTATGCCGGCTCCGATGGCGGGCTTTATAAATATGCCAACGGTAAATGGGTTTTTATAAGCATGGAAAACGTAATGGTCACGGCTCTTTTTCCTTATGAAAATTATCTATATGCCGGTTCATCTTCAGGTATCTATCAGCTATCAAACATAGATGATGTTGCCTCTTTAGTTCCGGAAGCTGTTACACTCGAAGGTCATAAAATTATCGATTTGGAGGCTTTTGGCGATGATATATACGCTGCAACAAGCTTGGGTTTATATAAAACTTCCAAAGGCGGCAATGAATGGACCAAGGTAAACGAGTTGTCGGATGTCGGAGCCATAACTTCGCTCTTTGCGACAAAAGACATGCTTTTTGCGGGAACTGCAGGCTTGGGCGTATATGCTTACGCGCCTTAAAAAATAATATAGGGGGGACAATGAATTTATATACACTGGATTCCTGCTTTCGCAGGAATGACAAGGCCATAACAAAGTGGATTGCCAAATTTTTCTTAATTGCTAGCATCATCGCTTTTTCGACAACGGACGCGCTTGCTGTCAAACGCGAGAAAAAAAGCGAACCTAAAAATGAGGAGGCCGGACTCTCATCTTTGAAAAAAGTTATTGCTGTAGCTGACTTTAAACTTGAAAACGTCGAATGGGGCTCGGATGTGGCGGTAAACTTAGGCGATATGCTTGTCGATAAGCTGGTAAATACGAATAAATTTATCGTTGTCGAACGCGATAGAAAAGCAATCGATATGACTCTTTCGCGCGCAGCCGAAAAAGAGCAGGCGGCAAAACAATCGGGGCTTTCGAGAGGAAGCGGCGCTGAAGCCGGCAAAGCAATGGCTGCACAGGCGCTATTTGTCGGCATGATCACAGGCGCAGGCAAGGGATCGTCTTTCGGCGGCGGAGGGGCTGGCTGGGGCAAAGGCGGCTTAGGGCTCGGAGGCCTTGGCGTCAGCACAAACAAGGTCTCCGTTATCGTTCGCTGGTATGACACAACCTCGCTTGAGATAAAAGGATCTCACGAATGTTCGCAAACGCAGGCTTCTTTAGGCCTTTTTGGCGGGGGCATAGGAAGCGGCGCCGCAGGCGTCGGAGGAGGAACTCTTAGAAGCACCCTTTCCAAAACATTTTCCAGAGCTCTTGATAAGTGCGTCGACTGGGTTGTAAAAAATATGGAAAAGCTTCCGTGGGAAGGAAAAGTTGTGACCGTTAAAGGAAGCCAATTATATATTAATGCCGGTTTAGATGCCGGGGTAAAACTCGGCGACACATTCTCCGTTTACAAAGCCGGCGAGGAACTTGTGGATCCGGACAGCGGCATGTCTTTAGGCGTTGAAGAAACGCTTGCGGGCCAGATACAAATATCCAAAACAATGCCCAAATTCGCTATCGGAGCCATAAGCTCCGGCGGTGGCTTCAGCAAAGGCGATATAATAAGAGAAAAATAGCTGCTGCTACTCCGTCTTAGTATGAGGAGTTGTCTTCCAATTAGGCTTCGGATCGCACGGGCGAAGGCCGAATTTTGCCCGCCATACGTTCATATCAGTTGTGAAAAGCGGGTCTGCGCACGAAAATTGGGCTATGAATTTATCGGCTAAATCTTTTGTCCCGGGGCGATATGTCGATAGCGCCGGCGCATCGTCGCATTTCTCGCTGAAAGGATGGCAAACGGCATAAACTTCCGTTATTCCCTTTGTAGTTTCAGTCAAGCCTCCGCGAGAATTAGTCACGGTTATCTCATTCCATCTCTCATCCTTCTCCGGTGAGCGGACTTCCAGCCTGTCGTAAGGTTCTTTCGCATCTTTGACAACAATAATGTCTCCGCCTACAAACAGTTCATCAACGCCTCTCGGCAATTGCAACTGTTGCGCAAGCAAAGTAGCTTGCTCCAAACTTAGCGGGCCTGCCAGTTTTGTGACAGGAAGTTCTGGTAATCCCATAGTTTCCTCCTTGCCCCGAAGGGCTTTGTTGTTATACGTTATCTTATTATACGATGAAGCTAACACTGAAGAATGGGTGTGTCAAATAGAAACTGGCTTTTTTATGGAACCTTAGTGACATCGATCGTCATTGAATGCGCAGGTTCGCTTGGGTTTGCTCCTTCGAACACTTTGAACTGGAATGTCGCATGGTTTTTACCCGCAACATTGGGCGCAGGAGTGAACTTCAATTTGCCGGCATCTATATCTGCTTTAGATATGCGCTGATCGAGAGTCACATCCGTGCCATTAAGTTTTAGCGCTCCCCTCTTCTCAAGCTCGGTAATCTTTATGGCGGCCATTTTATTTTCTCCGGCGCTTACGTTAAAATCATCCGCTTTAAATATATAATCCGTGTTTTCTTTTGTTGATACCGTTTTATTAACGCCGGCCTGCTCTTTATCCTGCGATTTGGAAATTATGCCGACCGTTGCGCAGCCACTGTATTCCAGCCCATCATAAACGCTGAATCCGAATTTATCGGAAACGCCGGCGGCTTTTGGAGTATAAGTAACATCCCCTGTCTTTTCATTAAACTCCGTCAATGTGCCGTTGCGCGGCTCATCGCAATCTGAAATTGAAAATAGCAGCTTATCGTTGTCATCGTCAGTGCCGCTTAATTTAATATTCTTTACAGCATCTTTAGCCGTGATTTGGACTTCCTGATCCGCCGCAAACGGTTCACTGTTCCTGACCCGCACTGCGGAGCTTTCAACCGCACTGCCAACCGCATTGGAATTTTTAGGAGTCACTTCAAATTTGATCCACTTA
>JACPAJ010000095.1 GCA_016180865.1 Deltaproteobacteria bacterium | reverse complement strand
ACAGCGGCTGAATATGCGCTCGGCGCCATCAAAGGAAAAAAAACAATATTTATAAATTCCCTTACATTCATAACAAAATCGTGCGACTGCTTCAAAACAATCTCAAAACCTATTATCCCCGATATCGGAATACTTGTCTCTACCGATCCGGTCGCAATCGACAGGGCTTCGCTTGATCTTATAAGAAAACATGCCGGCCACGACATTTTAAAAGAAAAAACAGGCATGGATGGCACTCACCAGATCGAATACGCTGAAAAATTAGGGCTCGGCACGCAGGAATATCAGTTACTATAAATTAATGGCTCCCAAGCAGTTTTTTTTTGACAATTACATATAAAATGTACTAGGGATACCCAAAATTTAAATAAGAACGCCTAAGCTCATCGGAATTCACTAAGGCGTTCTAACGGAGGTAATCATGTCAGAATCAGCAATAGTTCTTCCGGCCTTGGGGAGTCTGGAGTTGACTCTTCTCTGGAGCGTTTTGGGCTCCGCGATCATCGCAATATTATATGGCCTCTATCTTGTAAGAAGCGTCATTCATTCCGACGCCGGCTCTGCAAAGATGCAGGAAGTCGCCGCCGCCATTGAAGAAGGCGCGATGGCATATTTGGGCCGCCAGTTTAGAACAATGATATGGTTTGTGATACTTATCGGCATCGGATTATATTATCTCTATAAACCTATGTATGCCGGAAATGCCGCCCTTGCGAATATTCCAATAGGAGTGGCTCTCGCGTTCTTTATGGGCGTTATGGCTTCTTACGGAGCCGGTTATGTCGGCATGTGGCTTGCGGTTAAAGGCAATGTTCGCACATCGGCAGCCGCCTTAAAGGGATTTAAGAACGCATTGGAACTTGCATTTAGAGCCGGCACGGTTTCCGGCATGTTTACAGTCGGATTCGGCCTCCTTGGAGCTATCATTATATTCCTCGTTTTTAAAGAAAATGCCATGAAGGTTCTGGTCGGATTTGGATTCGGCGGATGTTTAGCCGCCCTCTTCATGCGTATCGGAGGCGGAATATTCACGAAGGCAGCAGATGTGGGCGCGGACCTGGTCGGCAAAGTTGAAGCCGGAATTCCGGAAGACGATCCGCGCAATGCCGCAACAATCGCGGATAACGTCGGCGATAACGTCGGCGACTGCGCAGGCATGGCGGCCGATGTTTTTGAAAGCTACGAAGTTACGCTTGTCGCTGCAATTATTCTTGCAGCCGGCGCACTGGCGGATACGCAGTTTAAAGCAACGTACGGCGAACATGCTTCGGCATTCGCGCTGAAAATGATAATATTCCCTCTTCTGGTCCGCGGCGTCGGAGTTTTCTCATCTATTATTGGGACATGGAGCGTGAAAGCAAAAGAAGGCTCGATCAAGGATCCGATGCGTCCGATCACAATCGGCTACTGGGTGGCAGGGCTAACATCCATCATCGGTTTTATCGCAATTAACTACTGGTATCTTATTGATCCGATCACGGGAAATCCCGACTGGCGCTTTACTTACGCAACAACGATCGGAATTGTCCTGGCGCTTGTTACGCTTTGGATAACGAATATTTTTACGCATCCCGATAAAGCTAGCGCAACTGAAACAGCATACGCTTCTAAGACCGGCGCAGCAACGCTGCTATTGGCCGGAATGGGCGTCGGCCTTGAATCGACAGTGTGGGCGATTCTCGCAATCGCAGGCACGATCATCAGCTCGGTTCTCATTTTTGGAACCGGAAACGTTGCAATGGCAGCCTATGGAGTTGCTCTGACCGGGTTAGGGCTTCTCACGACAACCGGATTTATTCTAGCAATGGATACCTACGGCCCGATCACGGACAACGCGCACGGCATATTTGAAATGAGCGGCATTACGGAAGAAAAAGCCGGCGAAGCGGGACGAAACCTCGCATGGCTGGATGCAATCGGCAATACAACGAAAGCCCTCACAAAGGGGCTTGCGATTGCAACCGCGGTCATCGCTGCAATTTCTCTTTTCCGTTCGTTTATAGATGAAACAAAATTAATTGAAACTGGAATTCAGGTCAACATGCCTCTGGTTTTTGTGGGGTTATTAATCGGCGGCGCCGTTCCGTTTTTATTCTCGAGTTTTGCCATTAAAGCTGTCGGACGCGCAGCCTTTATGGTTGTGGAGGAAGTCCGCAAACAGTTCCGCGAAAAACCGGGCATCATGAAAGGGCTTGAAAAACCGGAGTACGGCCGCTGCGTTTCGATCGTCACTTCCGCAGCGCAGAAAGAGCTGCTCGGCCCCGGAATTCTGGCGATTGCAACTCCTGTTTTGGTGGGCTTTACTCTTGGAGCAGGCGCGCTTGGAGGCTATCTTGTCGGCGCAATTCTTACAGGCCAGCTGCTTGCGGTATTTATGGCCAACACCGGCGGAGTCTGGGATAACGCCAAGAAAAAGATTGAAGATGGATACCTCGGCGGCAAAAAGACCGACTGCCACAAGGCTGCCGTCATCGGCGATACGGTCGGCGATCCTTTTAAGGACACCGCTGGCCCCGCTATCAATCCGCTGATTAAGGTGATGAACCTCGTTGCTATATTGATTGCGCCGTTTATTATTCGCGATATCGACTGGCAGACGCGCGCTATTATCGGAGGCATCTGCCTGGCCGGTCTTGGCATTGCGGTAGCATTCAGCAAGCGCGGCGGCCTGGCAAAACGGGAAGAGCCAAAGACGGCAACTGCATCAAAATCAAGCTCTTGCTGCTGTGAACATGCGGATTAGGACTGTCATTATGAGGCCCAATAGAAATGCGCACTACTAATGGGCATTTTTGCTTATAAAAACAGGCATCTACGACGATAATAATTAATAAATACAAATAGTTGCTCTTAAAAAGGCGCGTGTATTAAATGCGCACTTTTTTCTGGATGTTTTCCTATTTTTAGCTTATACTCTGCATATGTTTCCGGTTTTACCATCACAAATAGATAATAGATTGAACGAACTCATTTCTGATTTGTTAAGGCTCTCATCCAACCTTGGCGCAGGCCTCAATCCAAAGGTTTTGGATTCACTTGGCAAATTCATGCTCTGTGTGAACAGCTATTACACGAACGCAATGGAGGGGAACCCTTCTAAGATAAAGGATATCGAAGACGCATTGAACAATGATTTTTCATCCGATACAGCGGCAAGGAATTATCAACTAGAACATCTGGCCCACATCACCGTCCAAAAGGAGATGTCAAAAGAGCTGAATAATAAGGGGCTGAATATATGCTCCGAAGATTTTCTGCGATGGATCCACAAGCGTTTTTACTCTCAATTGCCGGAAGAGATGCATTTTGCCAGAACACATAGCGGTGAAAAGATATCTGTCCTGCCCGGTGAGCTGAGAGATAGGCCAGCCGATGTCGGCAGGCATTTGCCGCCAATCTCTTTAGATGAGGTGCGATCGAACCTTGAGAGATTTGAAAAAGAATATAATCCCGACCGATTGGCCAGCCCTCAAAAATATCTGGCTTTAGGCGCCTCTCACCACAGATTGTTATGGATACACCCGTTCAGAGATGGAAATGGCAGGGTTGCAAGGCTTTTTACCAATGCGTATCAGCAAAAACTTGATATTTCATCTCACGGTCTTTGGACGGTTACCCGTGCATTTGGACGGATGCGTTCCGAATACGATAAATATTTAAACATTGCCGACCAGCCAAGGAGGAATGATTACGATGGCAGAGGGCCGCTGTCGGAAGATGGCCTGGTCGCCTTTTGCAAATATTTTTTGGAACAGTGCCGGGATCAGATAAATTATATTGGCGGCAACTTACAGTTGGATACATTTGAAAAAAGATATAAAAGATACATCGACCTTTCGATAGGAGAAGGGGTTATTCCAAAGGGGTCAAGCGCGATACTTGAGGCCTTATTTTATAAGGGAGAGATAGAGCGTGGCGAGGTTCAGACGATTTGTGGCATTGGTCGCAGGCGTGCAACGGAGATTATAAAAGAGCTTCTTCAGGGTAGATTTGTTTCCACTGACTCACCACATGGAGGGCTGAAACTCAATTTCACAAACGACTCAGCGGCAATACTTTTTCCAAATTTAGTTTAGAATTTGTCAGCTGGCGATTTTTAGAATCGTTTATTTTACTGCCGGGATTTTTCCCCTGTTGTACAACTCATCAGCTCCTTTAATAAGGGCTACGGGGTAGGATAAGACGACCATCGTTGTGGCTTCCGCAGGCATTCTTATGAAAACTGCGGCGCTATCGGGTTTTCCGTCCTTATTTTCATCGCCGATAGCTATTGACGTGTTTCCGATTTTGCATTC
>JACPAJ010000094.1 GCA_016180865.1 Deltaproteobacteria bacterium | reverse complement strand
GGCTATGCCTGCGGAATCGTAGCCGCGGTATTCGAGCCTTTTTAAGCCGTCCAAAAGAACGCTTGTCGCGTTGCGCTTTCCTATATATCCGACAATTCCGCACATAAAACTTTAATCTCCTTGCCCCGAGTTTATTTATCGAGGGGCTTTATCATCCGCGTTTTTTTGCCCAGCCCCTTTTTATTACCTGCTTACCGCGCGCAATTGCAAGCGAATTTGCAGGAACATTTTCGGTAATTGTGGAACCCGCTCCGATCAGCGCGCCGCTTCCGATTTTTACAGGAGCAACAAACTGCACATCGCTTCCGACAAAGACATCATTTCCGATTACAGTCTGATGTTTTTTCTGCCCGTCATAATTGCAGGTTATTGTGCCGCAGCCGATATTCGTGCGAAGCCCAACAACCGCGTCTCCAATGTAGCTCAGATGATTTGCTTTGGCGCCCTTCTTTATAATAGATTTTTTTATCTCGACAAAATTTCCAATCTTTGCTTCCGACTCGATAACCGCTCCGGGCCTGAGCCTTGCAAACGGCCCCACATGGCAACAATCGCCTATCGAACTTTCGTCAATTACCGAATACGGTTTGATTATGACTTCGTCGCCGATAACAGAGTTTTTAATGATAACCCCGTTATCGATGAAACACGATTTCCCTATTTTAGTGCCGCCTCTTATGGAACAATTTGGAGAAATAACGGTGTCAGCGCCTATAATAACGCCGTCATCTATATATGTGTTATTGATATCCAGAATTCCAACTCCGTCCTTCATCAGTTTCTCAAGTATTCTTATTTGTTTTAATCTGGAGGCCTCGGCAAGCTCTTTTCTTGTGTTAACTCCCAATAATTCGTCAGGATCATCGGCACGCGCAACTATCATTTTCACCCCTTCCGAAACTGCAATTTTTACAATATCGGTAAGATAATATTCTTTTTGGGCGTTATCGGGAGCAATTTTTTCGAGCGCGTTGAATAACCACCTGCACTTAACGCAATATACGCCCCCGTTTACTTCTCTTATCAGCAATTCCTCGGGACTCGCATCTTTAGCTTCGACAATCGCCTTAAGTCTTCCATCGGCAGAACGGACGACCCGGCCGTACGCCGCCGAATCCAAAGGTTCCATAGATAGAACCCCGCCAACAACATCATGAGCAATTGTGGCGTCTATGAACTTCTTTAATGTTTCGGGTCTTATAAGCGGCACGTCCCCCGGTATTATCAGAACATATTCGCATGAATTCAAAAGTGCGTTTTTGGCGGCCAAAACCGCATCGGCCGTTCCTTTCTGTTTTTTCTGAACTGAAAAAGTAATCCCATTTTTGCCGGAAAAAGTGCTTTCAAATTCACTTTTAAATTCACTGCTTATGACAACTGCAATTTTAGAGACTTTATCTGCCTCAAGAACAGCATTAACAGTATGAACGACAAGGGGTTTTCCACAGACTGAATGCAGCACTTTAGGGATTGCCGACTTGAGTCTGGTTGATTTGCCGGCAGCCAATACAACCGCGCCAATTTTTTGCATGGTTTGTTTTGTAGCTTATCAACGATTGCTAAGTCAATATGAATATCCTCTCTTGACAATTCTTATCCGACTCTATTATGATCGCCAACACAACAAGAGGAGCGTATATGGCATCATTTAAAGATCACAGCATATTAGTCGGCGGCGGATTTGGAAAAACCAGAAATTATTTTCCAAGCACCGATCTTCAAAGCGGCAAAACGACAACCGAACAGCAGCAGTTTGGCTCTATCGGAGCGTACTATATCTTACCTATCGTGGGCAGCGATCACTATTCATTGGATGCCCAATTAGGGCTCGTTATTAATTTTTCCGGCGGAGACAGCGAAAAAGTCTCCGAGGAGATGCTTGACACGAATTTCAGCAAGTCGAGAATAACTCGAACAACGGAATACTCGGTTTCTAACCTTACATTTCTGGATTTACTTCGCATCGGCGCTAAACTTGGAAGAAAGGAAATATATGCCGCTCCTGCTTTGGGCTTTGGCTATGGATGGAACGATCCGCGGCAGAAACTTATCCAGACAGATGTTTTGGAGCAGCAATTTTATGATTCCAAAATCGGCTATTATTGGAAAGAAACAGATAAAAGCACCACTACTCTTGCAACCGGAGAAGGCGAAACCTCATCGGGCGCCTATGGAATTATAGCTCTTGGCGCCGGCAGCCGCCTTGGCGACATATTCGGCCTGTACGCCGAAATTAATAAACGGCTCGGCTTTGTCGACAGCTGGGGCGGGTTGTTAGGAGCAGTATTCTATCTTCCTTAAACCATCGTCTAAGCGATGCTTGCTAGTTGGTGAGCGGAATAACATGCTGCCTGCCGGTAGGCGGGTCTGTCTGCCGGCAGGACCCGAAGCCTAAATCAAAGGTCGCCTATAGTAATCACTGGACTTTCTCCGCATCTTCAGTTAGAAATCCAACACTTATGACAAATACCACCAGTTTTTACGGCCTCAGCATCGCTCCCAAGATTTTGGAGACTCTTGACCGCCTGAAATTCACGGTTCCAACTCCGATCCAGTTTAAGACAATACCCGTTGCAATCGATGGCAAAGATATTATCGGCATTGCCCAGACCGGAACCGGCAAAACTCTTGCTTTTGCAATCCCCATGGTTCAGCGTCTTGCGCAGTCGAATGGGCGCGGGCTCGTGCTGGTTGCAACACGGGAACTGGCTTTGCAGGTTAACGAAACTTTTCTTAAAATTGCGCCGCAATTCGGAATGAAAACAGTTGTCCTGATCGGCGGGGCGTCAATGCACAATCAGATACAGGATTTGAAAAGAAAACCTCGAATAATTATCGCCACTCCCGGACGGCTGATGGATCATCTGAAACGAAAATATGTAAACCTTGGAGATGTTTCCGTGCTCGTTCTGGATGAGGCGGATAGAATGCTCGACATGGGATTTGCGCCGCAGATAAGGGAAATACTTCATCATGTGCCGAAAGAAAGGCAGACGATGCTTTTTTCGGCAACGATGCCTTCGGAAATCGTGCAGGTTGCCAATTCCCACATGAAACTGCCCATTCGCGCTGAAATAGCGCCGACCGGAACTGCGGCCGAAGGAATTGTTCAGGAGCTCTTCATAGTCAGGAAGGATTCCAAGTTAAAACTTTTGAGTAAAATTTTGAACGAATATCATGGCTCGGTGCTGCTGTTCACGCGGACAAAAATCGGAGCAAAGAAAGTTGTTAGAGCCATATGGGATATGCATCATCGGGCGGCCGAAATCCATTCAGATAGATCGCTCGGCCAGAGAAGAGAAGCGCTGCAGGGATTTAAAACCGGCAAATACCGGGTACTCGTTGCAACCGATATAGCTTCGCGCGGAATCGATGTGATAGGAATAGAACTTGTTATCAATTTTGATCTCCCCGAAGACGCTGAAAGCTACGTTCATCGCATCGGCAGAACAGGCAGAGCCGGAAAAGAGGGCCATGCCATCGCTTTCGCCACTCCCGATCAGGGGAAAGACGTAAAAAATATCGAAAGGCTTATCAGAAGCACGCTCCGCATTTCGGAACATCCGGAGATGCCTAAAGAATCATTTATTAAACAGGCCGCCCCAAGGATCGGTTTTATCGGCCGGCGCGGCCGCAGAAGCCATTTCAGGTCAAGGCCTGGCATCAGGCATTAGGCTTAGGCTAAAATCCTCTATATCCTTCAGCGTTCGGAGCTTTGCCCCTGCGCGAAATACTTTAAGGGCGGTGTTAAGGGTTCCTTCAAATGGCCTGTTCCCGGCTAACGCATCAAACACATCCGCATTTACAACTTCCACTGTCCCTCTTCCAAGGGAATAATTGCTGTAATAAAGATTTATGCCGGCGACATGCGTTACAGACCAGAAATCCAGCTTGTCCGGTTCCGCATTGACATAAAGATTTTTTCTCGCGATTTGGGCCATCGCTTCAAATCTTTGCTCGAGGCTTCCCGGGAAATAAAGCTCCATTTCCTGGCGCGCCCGAACCATAACCTGCATCGTCTGCCATAATTTCTGGCTCCGCTTTATCTTTGCAATCGTTTCCCGGACTTTCGGATCGCTGAACTGTGGAATATCGGCCAGATATCTGTCCATAAATTGCTTGCTGAAAACGCTGTCTTCAAACGATATCGCAAACCCTTCCGCAAACGAAAACGGCTGGGCATACACGGAATTCATGTTCTGGCTGCCGCCGCCTGTTTCAGCTCCGGTTATAAACTGCACCAGATGGCCCATTTCATGAATGACCACGCCAAGCGCTTTCAAAGTGATAGGTTCTTTT
>JACPAJ010000060.1 GCA_016180865.1 Deltaproteobacteria bacterium | reverse complement strand
ATTGCAGAACATCGCGAACATATTTTGAAACGGGAACTGTCTGACACATCCATTTGGATATTCGACGAGGTCCATAAATACCGCTCGTGGAGAAACTATCTCAAAGGGCTTTATGACAAGAACCGCTCTTTGCGAAAGATACTCGTAACCGGAAGCGCAAGGCTCGATTATTATCGCAGGGGAGGGGATTCGCTTCAAGGAAGGTATCATTACTTGCGCCTTCATCCTCTTTCTGTTGCCGAACTTGGAATAGAGTCGCAAAAGGATTTTATGGAACTGCTTCTGCTTGGAGGTTTCCCGGAACCGTTTTTCAGCAGTGCGGTTGTGGAAGCAAAGCGGTGGTTGCGTGAATACAGGGAGCGCCTTATGCAGGACGACTTATCAAGCCTTGAGCTTGTGCACGATGTCGGGAATGTCGAACTTTTAATGCTTCGCCTGCCGGAACTTGTCGGTTCACCGCTCTCTATCAATGCTTTGCGAGAAGATTTGCAGGTGAGCTTTAGAGCAGCGGCCAACTGGCTCAATATTCTTGAAAGGCTTTATGCTATTTTTCGCATATCACCGTTCGGTTCGGCAAAGATAAGGGCTGTTAAAAAAGAGCAAAAGCATTATCACTTTGATTGGAGCCTTGTTAATGACAATGGTGCCAGGTTTGAGAATCTTGTGGCGTGCCATTTGCTGAAATGGGCGCATTTTCAACAGGATGCGTTTGGAGAAAACATTGAATTGCGATATTTTCGCGATGTTGACGGCAGAGAAGTTGATTTTGTAATAATGAAGAACGGCAAGCCTATGCAGGCTGTCGAGTGCAAATATGATGACGCCCCATTGCATCGCGGGCTTATCTATTACAAGGAGCGTTTTCCGGAATGTTCGTGTTGGCAGATATCGGCGGCGGGGACAAAAGACTATGTTTCCGAAACAAATATACGTGTTTGCCCTGCCGTAAAATTTCTGAAGGATTTTATTTAACGTCTACGTCATTCTTGTCTTAGGGGGGGCTATGAAACTTAAAGAAATTTTAAAAGAGTTTCAGGGGATATGTATTAGCTTAAATAATTAGCAACTTTTTTTGATTTTGGCCGATAATAGTATTAGATGAAAGGAAGGTGATTTATGGCAGATTTTACGCCGCTAAGTTCGAAAGCCGTTGATATAATGTGCAGGGCTCCTATATTTTGTGATAGGTTTGATGTGGCTGTGGATATGGATATTGATGGCAGTATACATTTATTTCCCATGAAATGTCATGGAACAGATTGGTTTGGCGATGTGAAACCAACGGTTTTAAGTTTTACCGTGATGCCGGACAAAAGTATCTATGTCAAAAACGAAAATGGAAAGATATTTTCAGTCTCTCAATTTGGTGTATTGCATGACGCGGAACGCCCATCATTTGCTTCATCCTGTTTTGTTGATATCAAAAATGCAATTACGAAATGTAGTCACGAAGTTGGCATTGATAAAACGTTTTACGAGTGCTATTTAACGTCGAGCAATCCTTCTTTAACGGTAAACCAAAAGGAAGCGGCTGGCACGTTTTTCAGATCGATTTTGGCAGCCTTTCCCGAAATTGTTGTTATCAGCAAATAAAAAGCCGTTACTTTTCCGTCCTATCTTCCGGCATTTCCATATTCTGCATCATGTGAGGCATCATCATGCCTTGGCCTTTGCCCATTCTCATGCACTGGCCGGATTGGCAGGCTTTATAGCACATGAAAAGCTGGCCTATCACAAGAAGAAGTGCTACGATGACGCCGAACCACGCCGCAAACTTTCCGAATTTTTGCGCCGGATTGCCGTTCTTTTCATACACCCACACTAAAAACGCGGCCGCAACTACCAAACTTATGATACCTAATGCTGGATTTCCCATTCCCATATTTACCCCCTTGCCCGCCGAGATTTAATGGAGGGCCTTTTGTTTTTTGGCATAATAATACCTTTGAGGAAAATGTTCCACTAAAAAATTAGTGCGCTTCTTGTGCCTTGAGGACCCTTACTGCCGCAGGCAAAATATCATCAACCGCGCAGGTTGCGGTTCCTAGCCATTTGGCGCTATTTAAAGCCGCCGCTGTGCCTGAAAACAGCAGAAAAAGGCTTATATCAAACGCATGGGTTCGCAATTTATCCTCTATTATCGCTCTATCTTCGGAGCCCTTTGTTAACTTTGCATTAAGGTTCATCCTTTCATGATGATGCAGCCCCGCTGTAGTTGAAAAGAGGGTGTTTAGCGCAATTTCTGACCATGCAAACCGTCTTGCGAAAAGGCCGATGCCGGTAATCAACGCACCGCTGAGAGGCAAGGTAACCCATGCCCGTCCTTCGCCGAACCACTCTTTCAAAATTGAAGGGTCTGGTTCAAATGATTTTGCGCCATTGTTCAGAACGTGAGTTACCGCCATCAGTATTGCTTTGGCAAAGTTGGAAGAGGTGATATAAGCAACTGCGCGCGCTATGGCGTGTTTGGCCAGCCAGTTTGTTATTTTTACCGCGAGTTTTGGCAAAATTTTAGTGAATAATTTTGCCAGGAGACTGCCGGGAGTTAATATTAGCATCAAAGAAATATAATCTATAAATTGTAGCGCGGATGCCAAAGTAGACCGTGCGTTATCACTTTTGGTTTTCTTTTCAATGCACAGCCTGTAAGTTTCGAGCTCATTATGATTTACATATGCTGCGGCAGGCCTGGTAGAACCCTTTAACCCAAATATTATGGTAGTTAACTGTCTATTATGATCCCAATCAATATATACACTTGTTTGATGGTGGGGGTCTCTTGTGGGGCTTAAGTGCGGAACGGCGCAATCACCCCACTCGCCTGAAATTTTTTGCAAAGCGCATTGGGCGCTTGAAAAAAGGTCATTGTTTGCGCAATTAATGGAGTTTGCGTTTACAAATAGTGCTGTGCCGGTCATAGAGGGCCGTAATAATGAAAACGGGTTTCATTTTCATTTAACTGAGATTGCGGTCCAAGTCAACAAAAAACATCCATCATATTAAGTGTTCGACGCTTAAATAATTAGTTGTAATCGCGGTCCTATATTGTTATTTACCATTGCATGCTCATTACAAACATAGGCCGACTTGTGACTATGGCGCCGGGCAAAGGGCGCGAAGGCGAGCTTGGGGTTATTAAAAATGCGGCGGTTGAAGTTGATGGTGGGAAGATTATCGATGTCATTGCGAGGCCCCTGCCTGCCGGCAGGCAGGCGAAGGGGACGAAGCAATCTCCCGCTAGAAAGTGTGTACATGGGATTGCTTCGTCGTCCACCTTTGGTGGACTTCCTCGCAATGACACGCAAGTCCTGAACGCCCGCGGCTCTGTCGTCCTTCCCGGCCTTATCGACTGCCATACACATTTAGTTCATGCGGGGAGTCGTGCCGATGAATTTGCCATGCGGGCAAGAGGCGCAAGCTATGAAGATATTGCTAAAGCAGGCGGCGGAATAATGTCAACCGTTCGCGCAACGCGAGCGGCCGGAGAAGACGAACTGTTTGAGCGTGCAAAGGCGCGCGCGCAGGAATCGTTATCTCACGGTGTTACGACAATCGAAGTAAAAAGCGGTTACGGGCTTGATTCGGAGGCCGAATTAAAAATGCTGCGGGTTGTGAAATGCCTTGGCGAAGAATTTCCGCAGGAATTTGTGCCGACTTTTTTGGCGCATATGGTGCCAAAGGACTTGTCATTCCTGCCCCGTGTCAAAGCACGGGGTAAACTCCAGCAGGAATCTCATGGAAACATTTTGGATCCCCGCTTTCGCGGGGATGACAGACAAGACTATATCAACTTCATCATCCACCAACTCCTTCCCGAAATCGCCAAGGAAAAACTTGCAAAATTCTGCGATGTTTTTGTTGAAAAGATTGCGTTTACAAAGGCCGAAGCCGAAGAAATATTAAAAGCAGCGGCAAAATACGGCCTCCAAGCCAAGCTGCACGCCGATCAGCTATCATCAAACGGAGGCGCAGTACTGGCCGCAAAGTTAAAAGCTGTAAGTGCGGATCATCTCGAGCATATTTCTAAAAAAGATATGCGGGCCTTGGCAAAATCGGGTACAATTGCCGTGCTTATTCCGTCATCCACATTTTTTATCGGCGGACCTGCCCGCCAAAGCAGTGGTGCTTGCCCGCCGGTTGTTTGGAGGGGCGGAAGGTACGCGCCGGCACGTGAAATAATAGGCGCAGGCATTGATGTTGCAATTTCCACGGATTATAATCCGGGAACGTCGCCGATGCAGGCATTGATGTTGCAATTTCCACGGATTATAATCCGGGAACGTCGCCGATATTGAACTTGTGGCTTGCGGCAACAATGGCGGTAACGCAGATGAAGCTGACGGTGGAAGAGGCATACAAAGGCATCACGATAAACGCCGCAAAGGCTCTTTCGCTGCAAAAATCTCACGGCTCAATTGAAGTTGGAAAGGCAGCAGACTTTGTGGTTCTTGATGCAAAAAATGAAGTTGAACCTTTTTATAGATTTGATAGGCCGTTTGTGGCCAAAGTCATTAAAAACGGGAAAATTGTATATGAAAAGGAGTGAAAGTCATTGCGCCTGTCCGCCGGTCATTTGGCGGAAGGCCACAAAGTGGCCGTGGCAATCCAGCGAATTTAATTGGTCTCTCCGGATCATTACGCTTGCGTTCGCAATGACAATGCTGATGGTGTCCAGCTCAGCGTTTGCCGGCGAGATCCAGCAGTTTGAGCAAAAGCTGGACAGTAAAAAAGAATCAACATCTGTTGAAACTCCCAAAAAGAAAAAGACGGTTGATCAAGAGCCTGAAAAGAAGGGCGTGTCAGAAAAGTTAAGCGAAACTTTGGGATGGGGAGTGGCGCAAACTCTTATGGGCATCTTTTTAGCCGGTGCGTTTGAAATGGCCGGTGAAGATGATTTGGGCTATGTTTATCGCCATCTTAAAGAGGTGGAAAGTCCGGCGCTGCCGACTTTTAAACTTGATGGGAACTATCAATACCTTGCGGGAAATGATAATGCCGCAAGCGCCCGCGTGGAGATCGGTTATTTGATGGTCGGCGTCGAGGGAGAATATAAGCGTTTCTGGGAATCTGCCCCGCAGGACGAGTTGAATGTTGCAAGCGGGCATATTTTATTGCGCGCTCTTTTCAGCGATGTATTCCAGATGAACCTTGCCGGCGGCGAAAAAATAATTTGGGGAAGCACGAAGCATGAAGGGGTCGAAGTCGGTTTTCCATTTTATATAATATTTGGCAAACATTTTATATGGGATATAAAACCTTATCTTGCCTTTATAGGCGGCAACGATGTATATGATATTTCGTCCGGCATAAGTTATAAATATAAATTGATCGGAGCAAGAGCCGCTTATAGGGGAATAAGCATCGGAGACGAAACTTTGCACGGGCCCGAAGTCGGGCTTTTTTTGCAGTGGTGAAAAGGAGACCAAGTATGCTTAATAAAGTGAAAAGGAAGATGGCTAAAAAACATCATAAGAGGCAGGACAAGATGAGGCAGAAACGGAAAAAACGGCGCGAAGCCGGCAAAAAAAAGTGAATTTGCTGAAGTGAGCGAACCATCTGGCTTTGCCAGTGGTGAGCGAAAGGGGTGCGGGGGGAAGGAGCGCATTCTTATGAGCGAGTCGTTCCCCCCGATAATTGTCCGCAGGCGGCTAATATATCCGCTCCGCGGCTGTTACGGATATTCACCTGAATATTTTTATTGCGCAGAAGCTGCGCGAAGCGCTGGATAGAGGCTTCGGAGGGGGGGTGAGGGGGCATAGCATTCAACGGTATCAAATTTACCTTTGCCTTGATGTGGCTCAATAACTTTACAAGCCTTTTTGCATCTTCTGCCGAGTCATTTTGGCCGTCAATCACGACATATTCGAAAGTGAGCCTATGACGGCCTGTTGCTTCAGCATATTTTTTCAGCGCCTTGGAAAGCAGGGCAAGGGGATATTTTTTATTAACCGGCATAATCGCGGATCGTGCTTCATCTGTTGTTGCATTGAGCGAAATTGCGAGTTTGATATCCAACCCTTCTTTTGCCAGCCGTTCGATTTCAGGCACAAGGCCGGAAGTCGATAGCGTAACATGGCGTTTGGAGAGGCCAAGGCACTTTGTGTCGGTCATTATTCTGATGGCGCTTACGACATTATCGTAATTTGCGAGCGGCTCTCCCATGCCCATTAAAACTACGTTTGTGACTCTAGTCCCCCTCTCCCCATCCCTCCCCCTCGAGGGGGGAGGGTGAGGGAGGGGGTGGCATTGTATTTGTACTTCCAATATCTGATCCACAATTTCCCCCTGTGTCAAATTTCGCACGAACCCCATCTCCGCTGTGCGGCAGAACACGCAGCCCATAGCACAGCCGACCTGGGTGGAGATGCAGAGAGTTAATCTAGTGCGTTGGTGCGTTAGTGCGTTGCCTGCCCGCCGAGGCAGTAGTGGCGGGGTGCGTTGGTTTATTGGAATTTTGGAGCCATGTTCGGCAGGAATTAGCACAGATTCGATGATCTTGCCGTCCGCAAGCTGCCAGGCGAATTTTTTTGTGCCGTCGGATGATTCCAGCGTTTTTACAAGCTCGAGCCTGCTTAAATAAAATTTTTCCTTCAGGATTTTGCGGGCATCCATGGAAAGATTAGTCATTTCATCAAATGATGTTGCGCCTTTTTTGTAGATCCACTGGATTATCTGGCTTGCTGCGAATTTTTTCAGGCCCAGGCCTTCTATTGTTTTAGGAAATTCAGCAATCGGTATATCTTTTATATTCTGCATAATTAAAAAGGCCGCCTCCATAGGAGACGGCCTTTTATATAAGGCTTATGCTGAACTTTTGTCAAGTTAGCTTCCCGCGAGTTCTCCTTTTATCACCGCTGGGTCTGCTGTAACTTCCGGTTGAGCGCCGATTGCAGGGTCAACGTAATCAGTATCGGGAGCGGAGAGTTCTTCGGTTTCAAGCTCGCTGCATTGGGATAGATCCAATTCCTGCATTCTCTGCGATCCTTCCAAAGCGCGGACATAATATGTTACGTTGTTCGCCGTAACTTCCGTGCCGTCCGGTATGCTGAATAGAGGCACCCATAAATCGGTTCCTTCGATCCGCGACCATGGCACTCCGTTTAATTCGCCGAATCCGGAATAATCAAGCATGTATTTTTCGCCGTCGGTATGCGTGTATGCAAACATGGTCGGAGGATCGAACGCTACTGGATTTCCACTTTCATCAATGAGGCCCGCGAATTTGTTCCAGCTTTGAATTCCGGTCTCCCACGAGTAATAAGTATCCGCGCTCCAAACTGCTCCTGTGTCTGCCATGCCGGCTGTGCTTGTAACCATCGGGCCCGAAGAAGCGCCCCATCCCATTACTTCGGCGGCAGTAAGGCCGGCCACCGGGGCTATTTCTGCATCAGCAGCGCCCTTTAATGTCATATCAGCCGGGTCAAGAGTATAAATATATGGCGCAGCAAGATCAAAGCTGTCCGGGAAGAACGGGCTTTCTATCCATGACAGCTGGTCTGCGGTAAGATTCGGCTGCAGGCAGCTATTGAAACAGAAGAGCTGTATCGGGTCATCTCCCACATCTTCCGCGGTTGCTATTACGCTCTTATCGATGCCTACTACAGTAGAATTGCTGAGTCCTCCTGCCGGCACTTCAAAGAATATCGAGCCGAGGCCGTCTTTCCAGAAACTAACCCATGAACCGGCGACTAGAGCAACCGCTTCATCTTCGATATCTGTTTGCTGGCATCCGTTTTCGTCGCACATTTCCTCCTGCGTCTTTACAAGATTTGTGCCGTTCCATGTAACAATGAAATTGGCGTTATCCCAATAATAAAACGTGTCGTCGAGAAAGCTTCCAAGCACATCCGAATCTTTCGTGTGGATCATCAGCTTGCCGGGAGCCACAACGGTTGTGTACGTAAGGCCGCTTGAAGCGCTTCCATCCGCTCTTGTCAGCGTAAGCCCGCTTTCAAGCGTTACTTCTTCGGGCAGCCATATTCCATAATAGCCTGCAAAACCCCATACCAGTTCGCCGCCGTTATCGTACTTTACGCTGAAGCCGGGATTTGAAGAATCAAGCCGGCTGCCGTCAGCTTTGTAAACTCCGTATCTATAGATATAAGAATCAAAGTTTTTTCTGTCCAGGCAGCTATCGGTTCCTTCGCCTTTAGATGACAGATATTTATTTTCGTCAAACGCCACATTATAGGCTACATCTTCGGAATATCCGGACGCCTCATCTTCGAACTGGTGCGCGGCGGAAGCATGGCCTGTTGTGCCGTCCGCATCCATAACGACATGGACGGACTCTGCAAAATTAGCCATTGGCGAACCATCAGCGCCGGTCATTGAGAACTGAAGCTCCACCTGGCCGTCCGAAGTTTCCACGCTCTCCAGATAAATATTTGCGTAGGGAGTTGTCTCCGCTTCATCTAACATAGCGAAATCCATTCTAAAGAGGCCGAACGGATTTTCGTCGCTCACTCCAGCTGTAATAGTTGCCTTGGCATGAATTACCATTTTGATTTCTTCACCGGGCCCCATCTGCTCGCTTGTGGGAATCCATGCTTTAACTGTCTGTACGCCATCTGCAAGGCTCGATTCAACAGTCCATGTTTCCAGCTCTTCAATTTCGCTGCTTGACTGGTTTCCTACATCGCTTGATTTGTCTGCCGAGTCCGATGCGCAATCTGTAAAGCTTACGATTGCAAGATAAGGTCCCTGGCCAACCATGTCCGCATATCCTGTCTGGTCAAAAGAACACAAAATTTCATTTATAAGATCCAGCGCTTGCATGGAGCTGTCATCCACCCACATATTGAGAGGATCGTCCACATATGCGCCGCTTGTCGGCGCTGCTTTAGAAAGCAAAGCCTTGAATCCTTTCAGCGGAGCTGTAAGCGATGCCGCCGCAACATCCTGCGCTTCTACCAGTGACACCTGGCTTGCGATTTCAACGGCTTCCGTTAGGCTGCCGGTTGTGCCGGTGCTTGTGCTGTTACTGCCGCCCCCTCCGCACCCAAAAGCGAAGAAAGCTGCCGCGCTGGCGGTAACCGTAACCATAACCAAAATTCTTTTTATATTCATATCCCCCCCCTTTTTTATTTGTTTTATAATATTTGTAGACTTAATGTAGCATATTATGTGCCATGAACCAAATGAAATAATGAAAGAAAATTAAGGATTTACATCAGACGTATAATGCTTTTATCGTGCAAATCGTCAAAAACAACTACAGTTATTGTTAAGTGGTTGAAATATATGAAAAGTGCTGGTGTCAAAAATCAGCCGTGGCCGGTAAAAAATTACCCTATAAAAATTGGCTGGATGTTGGATGTGTCATCTGCTAAGTGTCGGACACTTAGCAAGGATGCCAATTTATGAAACTTGTCGAATGCGTGCCAAATTTCAGCGAAGGCAGAGATAAGGCCAAAATAGATGCAATCTGCGCTGAAATTAAACGCGTGAATGGCGTCAGGCTTTTGGATGTTGATCCGGGAGCCGCAACAAACCGGACTGTTGTAACCTTTGCCGGTTCGCCGAAAGCAGTTTTGGATGCAGCTTTTTGCGCGATAAAGAAAGCCGCAGAAGTAATAGATATGCGTGCCCACAAAGGAGAACATCCAAGGCAGGGTGCAACGGATGTCTGCCCGTTCGTGCCTATATCCAACGTGACGATGGAAGAATGTGCGGAGCTTGCGCGAAAGTTAGGGCGGCGAATTGGCGAAGAATTAAAAATTCCCGTTTATCTTTATGAACATGCTGCAACAAGGCATGAGCGTAAAAATCTTGCCGATATCCGCGCGGGTGAATATGAGGCGTTTGCCGAAAAGTTAAAAAAGCCCGAATGGCGCCCTGACTTTGGCCCGGCCAAATTTGATGACCGTGTTGCTAAAACAGGCGCAACTGTTATCGGCGCGAGGCAGTTTTTGATAGCTTATAATATTAATCTTAACACAACAAGCACAGCCAAAGCCAAAGAGATTGCTTTTACGCTTCGCGAACGGGGCCGGCTGAAACGCGATGTGCATGGCAATAAAGTTGTCGATAAAAACGGCAATTCGGTGTATGTCCCCGGCCTTTTTAAAGAATGCAAGGCAACAGGCTGGTTCATTCCGGAATATAAAAGAGCGCAGATAACAATCAACCTCACCGATTTTCATGTGACTCCGGCGCATGTGGTTTTTGATGCCGCGGTGAAGGAGGCGGAAAAGCTTGGGCTGCGTGTAACCGGAAGCGAAATAGTCGGCATGGTTCCAAAACAAGCAATGATAGAAACCGGCCTTTATTATCTAAAAAAACAGAATGAGACCGCCGGAATTCCGGAAGAAGATATTATAAATATCGCGGCGATGTCTTTGGGTTTGAATGACGTTGCAACGTTTGATTCGGCCAAGAAGATAATTGAATATCAATTCGACAGATCAACTGTTCCCTCTCCCCTTGTGGGAGAGGGTGAGGGAGAGGGGGCAAAAATGCTCATAAATATGACCGTAAAAGATTTTGCAAACGAACTTTCGCGCAATTCGCCCGCGCCGGGCGGCGGGAGCGTTGCGGCGCTGGCGGGTTCGCTGTCCGCGGCTTTGACTTCCATGGTTGCCGCGCTGACGCACAATAAGAAGGGTTATGAAAAATTTAATGCCGAGATGGAGCGCCTTGGAATCGACGCGCAAAAGATAAAAGATTTTATGATTAAGGCGGTTGATGATGATACCGAGGCTTTTAATAAGGTGATGGCGTGTTTTTCCATGCCGAAGGGAAGCGATGCCGAAAAAACCGCACGTGTGGCCGCAGTTGAAGAGGCGACAAAGGGTGCAACGCTTGTGCCATTATCTGTGCTTGAAAAATCCGTGGAGGCGGCAAAAATCGCCGAAACCGTTGCCGAACATGGCAATCAGAATTCGCTTTCGGATGCCGGCGTTGCGGCATTAATGGCCAGCGCGGCCGCGCACGGCGCGTATTATAATGTGCTGATAAATTTAAAAACGCTTACTGATAAGAAGTGGGCGGCGGACGTCCGCAAAAAGGCGGATAGCTTACTTAAAGAGGTTGATAAAATAGCTGAGGATGTTCAAAGTTTTGTCTTGGGAAAATTGTAGTTCAACAGGCAGTGTTCAAACCGGTGTTTGATATCAAATATTTCCCTTATAGGTGTTTTGCTGCAATCCGGCGGAACTGTGGAATATCTATAGGTGGTGTACTTCACGCTCTCCCCGTAATAATCTTGTCGGGGCGTCACGTATCCATACGTCTGGCCTATATATCCGGTTAATGCGCTCATCGGAGCGCCTTCTACCACGTAGTTATCGGCAATGTCAAAAGTTAGTTGCACAACCACCCGTTACGGAGCAAATCTGAGATGCATTAAATTTATAAATCTCTGACTCCGTCTTGTTAGTTATTTTTGTTAGTTATTATTGTTAGTTATTAAGCTTTTTTATGGCATCCTATAAAAAAGTATTTACTTTTTTATGGTGTTATGTTAATATTTCCAATATGAAAATAGAGAGATTAATACATGAATTAATTAAAGATTCTTTGCTTTCAGACAAAATGATCCTCTTAGCGGGGCCAAGGCAGACTGGCAAGACTACAGAAGCCAAAGAATGGTTACATGAAACCGGGCATAGTAGTCTTTATTACAACTGGGATGATGAAAAAGTTCGGCGAAAATTCAGGGCTGACCCGAATTTTTTTGAGACCGCTGCAAGGACATCCGGAAAAGGGTCGCGCATTGTTTTTGACGAAATTCATAAGATTACGAACTGGAAAAATCTTTTAAAGGGCTATTACGATTCTTTCGGAAGCGAATTTAATTTTTTAGTAACTGGCAGCGCCCGCCTTGAACTTTTTCAGCGCTCCGGCGACAGCATGCTTGGAAGATACCATCTTCTGCATATGGCGCCGGTCACGCCAAATGAACTTGAATGTGTTCTCCCAAAACCAAATACCAAGCTGGATATTAATTTTGAAGTTTTTTCTTCCGTATCGTTAAAACAATCTACTCTTGACGCGCTGATTAATTACAGCGGTTTTCCGGAACCGCTCATAAAACAGTCGGATCGGGCTCTTAATCTGTGGCATGAAGAATACAACCAAAGAATAATAAGGGAAGACCTCAGGGACCTGTCTAAAATTTCGGATTTTAACCGTGTTGAACATGCTATTGAACTATTGCCGGCGCGCATTGGCTCGCCTTTTTCGCTGAATAATTTAAAAACCGACATCGGTTGTGCGTATGATACCGCACGTTCCCTCATAAAGGCGCTTGAAAAACTTTATATTATAACTGTGGTCCGGCCATACAGCAAAAACATTAAATATGCGCTCTCGAAAGAGCCAAAGGTCTACTTTTATGACTGGACACGCGTAAAAGATGCTGGAGGAAGATTTGAAAATTTTATGGCAATTCAGTTAAAAACATTTTGTGAATTTATAAATGACGGCGGATGGCAAAAGGTTGAACTCTATTATTTGCGCGATAAACAACGGCATGAAGTTGATTTTTTGATTGCCTCTGACGGAGAACCAAGGCTGTTGATCGAGGCAAAGAACGCAGATTCTAATTTAGATGCCAATTTAAAATTCTTTAGCGAAAGAAGCGGCAATGTGCCTGCTGTTCAGGTAGTGTTTCAACCGGATATATTTAAAATGATTTCAAAAAAAGTTTGCATCGTTTCCGCAAACAGGTTTTTTAACCTTTTATGGAATTTTTAATAAAATCGCAAACCTCGCTAAAAATTTGTTTTTATTTGGCGGCGGGTTTCGTAATATAGGTTGGCCGATATGATAAAAGCGATCATATTTGATTTAGATGATTTGATGGCTAACAGCTCTCCGCTGCATTTCGAGGCCTATGAAAAAGCGCTTAAAGATTTTGGAATTAAAGCGCCGAAAATTGAAGGGGAGCTGAGGCAGAAAATTTACGGAATGCGCATCAAAGAAATAATGCGTCTTTTGGCTGATGAATTCAAGATGGCCGTTGATGTTGAAGAGCTGACGCGGCATCGCAACGCGTATTTTATGGAACTTGTGAACAAAGGCGTGCAGCCGATGCCCGGGCTTTTTGAGCTGGTGGAAAATGTAAAGAAGTGGGGTTTTAAACGTGCGCTGGCTTCATCCGGCGTGACTGAATATGTGAATGAAGTTATTGCCCAATTTAAATTAAACGATTTTTTTGAGGCTGCCGTTACGGGAGATGACGTTTTAAACCCAAAACCGGCTCCGGACTGCTTTTTGCTGGCGGCAAAGAAGCTTCAGGTCGATCCAAAACACTGCGCGGTGCTTGAAGATTCAACTAACGGCCTAATCGCCGCTAAAAGCGCTAAAATGCTTGCAATCGGCGTAAAAAACTCGCTCCTTGAATGCGGACAGGATATGTCAATGGCGGATATCGTGGTCAACAGGCTCGATGAAATAACGCTTGAAATGCTCAACTATGTTATCCAAGGAAGCTAAAAAAAGGCGCAACTTTTTTCTAAAACTGCCGATAATATAAGTGAAATGTGCGGCAAGATGCCCATTGAACTTTTAGCCTTGGGGGCTTATCCGCCGCAATCTAATGAAGAAATTACCACCGTCGCAAACGCTTCAATAAACCAAGCAATATTAGATAGTTATATTGATTTTGCGGTAAAGGCAATTGATAGCCAGCATTGGTGTGAAGCGTTCTTATTAGGTCTGTCTACCTATATAGAAGATGATAAAAGACTTCGTCAAGCGATAAAGCAACTAAATGGGGAAAAAGGGCTATTGAATAGATTCGAAGCGGTAAAAGACGAATTCAAAATGGCAAGCTGGGGAAGATCCGAAGACTTCATTGTAAAGAAAAACGGAAGGCTTAAAGTCAAGGCGGGAAGATACGAAGCCTGCTCCTCGCAAAATGATCAGGATTGCATATTCCTTAATCCAGGATTAGCTATGGAATTAGGTAGTTGCCGGGCGTTTAAGGATTTCCCAATGACTTATAGCGAGGTTACCCTCCTTCATGAAGGACTGCATAAACTCTTTGAAATTACGGGTATAATAAAAAACGGTTTAATCAAGCCAAATGAGGAAGAGAAAGTTATAGAAAAAATTTTAAAAATGTATTTTGTTGGCTCCGAATATTCATATGAATTAAAAAGAGCAAGTCAGAGGCATAACCTTGCCGATCTATTTTCTGCTTGCAATTCCTCTGAAAATCATGCTAGTCATTGGTTTGATAGGGTTGAAGGAGTTAATGTGTCCCATCCTGCAGCACCAAAACCAAGAGTCTTACAAGTTGATGTCAAACCAACTGCAAGCGCTTTAGACTTCAATAACGATGGCATTGAAGACTATACAGAATCCAGCGATTTCGATTATTGCCCTCGATTCTCACAAAAATATCGTTCGTATGAAGAATGCGAATGGGAATTCATAGAACCAAATCTTAAAGGGAAAAATAGCAGAGATGTTTTCTGGCTTATTCCGTATGACGAAGACGATGAAAAATGCAGGCTGCCAAAAATCCATGATAAAAACGGCAAAGAGATAACTCCGGTAACCGTATGGCGTTTACCTTATAATGTCCCTAATGTATGGGAATGGCCGTTTATGAAATTCCGATCTTCTGATAGATTGATGTCTTTTAAACCGGGGCAAAAAGTAGCCTTGCGCAGCAGCCCCAGCAAACAGATTGATTTGAGATCCCCTGTTGTCTTTTATAATCCAGCCACAGGCGTTCAAATTGGAACTATTTATGCGGTGCTCCCCAAATGCAGATTTGTTCCGTTAGATGATCTCATCTATGTTACAAAAACAGGAAGGCCGCTTGACATGCGAAAGGCGTTTGAATTGGCAGAGAGCGGCAGTGTTCCGGAAGAAACAATGGAGTGGCAGGTGGCCCGGCTGATACGCGGTGCAAGGGATTCTATTGCTGCATCAAATGCCTCGCCGGAGGCCATGCGTGATATAATATTGCATACGATAAAACAAAACCCCCTGTCAGCTGACCTGCCAGACGGCTGGGAAGCGGGCGTACTTTACGCCTTGAAACTGCCCCAAGAAGAATGGGTTAGAACCAAACCGCTACTTGACGGCAAAAGCTGCGGTTTTAAATAAAATCTCATATTCTTTCATAATTGTCGTAAATCGGCCCAATGAAATAACGCTTGAAATGTTGGAGTCGGTGCGATAGTCAGATGGTGTCATAGTCGCCCGCCCCGCCACTACTACATGGCGGGCAAGCACTAAACCGTTGGCGGGCAAAATTTTGCTTTGCAAAATTTTGGGGCTGTAGCTCAGCTGGGAGAGCGCTTGAATGGCATTCAAGAGGTCGACGGTTCGATCCCGTTCAGCTCCACATGACCGAAAAACTCATAGGCATTATAGGCGGAAGCGGACTTTATGAAATCGAGGGATTTCGCGCATTGGAGGAAAAGAAGGTTAATACTCCTTTTGGCGAGCCTAGCGATTCTATAGTTGTGGGCGAGCTTAACGGCAGAAAAGTGGCGTTTCTTCCAAGGCACGGGAAGGGGCATAGATTTTCGCCTTCAACAATCAATTATCGTGCAAATATTTGCGCGTTAAAGATGCTTGGAGTTGAGTGGATAATTTCCGTAAGCGCGGTTGGAAGCTTGAAAGAAAAAATTGCTCCCGGAGATTTTGTCGTGGTCGATCAGTTTATAGACCGGACAAAATTTCGCGCGCAAACGTTTTTTGATGACGGCATTACCGCTCATGTCTCGTTTGCTCATCCTGTATGCTCTTCTTTGGCCGATGTATTGTATAATTCCGCCAGTTCTCTTGGAATCAAGACGCACAAAGGCGGCACGTATGTCTGCATGGAAGGGCCGGCTTTTTCAACGCGTGCGGAATCTTTTTTACACCGCCAGTGGGGCGCCGATTTAATAGGCATGACCGGCATGCCGGAGGCAAAACTCGCCCGTGAAGCCGAGATTTGCTATGCAACGATTGCCCTGTCGACCGATTATGACTGTTGGAAAGAGGAAGAACATGCCAATGTCGGTGCCATTGTTGCCACAATAAAAAAGAATGTATCGAATTCTAAATCCGTCATCCGCGATGTTGTTGCAAAAATACCAGAAAAGCGCGGATGTCCATGCGCAAATGCTTTGTCGGGCGCCATTATGACTGATTTAAAGACCGTACCCATGAATGTAAAAAAGAAATTAGAGGTAATTGCAGGAAGATATTTTAAAGCTTGAACAAGGAGATAATATGTCCATTTTAGTTGTAGGTTCGGTTGCTTATGACGATCTCGAAACGCCGGCTGGCATCAGAAAAAGAGCTCTTGGCGGTGCAGCTGCTCATTTTGCAGCGTCCGCCAGTTTTTTTACTAACGTCAGGCTTGTTGGAGTTGTAGGCCATGATTTCGAAGATGAACATATTAATTTTTTTAAGAGCAGAAACATTTGTCTTAAGGGGCTAAAATTCGTGCCAAACGGCAAAACATTTTATTGGAAAGGGCGTTATGGCAATCAGCTAAACGAAGCTGAAAATTTGGAAACGCATCTTGGAGTCTTTGCCGATTTCAAGCCTTCTCTGCCCGATGAATACAAAAACAGCGAATATCTGTTCCTTGCCTGCATATTGCCGGAGCTCCAAATTGATGTTTTGCGTCAAGTCAAAAATCCAAAATTTACTGCATGCGACACGCGTGAATTTTTTATCAATGGCGAGCCGGAAGCAGTTAAAAAAGTGATGGGCAAAGTGGATGCCGTGATAATTAATGATCAGGAGGCAAGGCTTGTCTCTGGCGAATGGAATTTAGTTAAGGCGGCAAAATATATACGTTCAATCGGGCCCAAGATACTTGTAATTAAGCGAGGCGAATATGGCGCGGCGCTTTTCACTGATAGCGGAATGTTTTGTGCTCCCGCAATGCCTTTGCCGGAAGTAAAAGATCCAACTGGCGCTGGTGATAGTTTTGCCGGAGGTTTTATGGGGCATCTTGCTCGCACTGGAATAGTAGATGAAGAAAATCTGCGTCGAGCTGTAATCGTCGGTTCCACTATGGCATCTTTTCATGTTGAAGATTTCAGCCTTGACAGACTCAGAACTTTGACATGGGCTGAGATCGAAAACAGGATGAAGCATTTTAAAGAACTTTCCCATTTTGAGTTATGACTCTAAGCGTCGGACAATATTTAAAGCGTGAGAGAGAGCTGCGAGGCATATCTCTGGAACAGATAGCCAATCTGACAAAAATTCCGCCGCATCATTTAAATGCGATCGAATCAGACAAGTTCGATACTTTGCCATCCAAAATTTTTGCGAAAGGGTTTGTAAAATCGTATGCAAAAGCCATCGGATTGAATCAGGATGAGGTTGTTTTGAGATATGAAGAGATTTTAGCTGAAGAAGCGGCAAAACCCGCAAAGTCTTTTCGGACGCCTTACAGGGAAATTGCCGTTTCAAAACAAAAGAAGCCGAATAAAACGAATTTTCGCATAAAAGGGTGGATGATTTTTTGCCTTATAGCGGTTGCGGTCGTTATTCTGGCCGCGTTTTTTTCTTCAAGGTAAGTTTTAGATGGAACATCAATCAAAAGCAGTGATTCTCCGGACGTCGGATTATGGCGAGGCCGACAGGCTCGTAAGTTTTTTCGCCGATAATTTCGGAAAGGCGAAAGGCGTTGCAAAAAATGCAAAAAGGTCGAACAAAAGGTTTGGCGGAGGCCTTGAACCGGGAAGCATCGGCCGGCTGAGGTTTGCAGAAAAGCATGGAGTTGAATTGGTCCGTCTGGAGGAATTCGCCGTGGAGACGCCGGCATGGAAGGTGGCGGCTTCCCTTGAAAAATTAGCATCGCTTTACATCGCTTTGGAGATTGCGGAAAAAATGCTGCCGCCCGCTTTTATTTCGCTGCCGCGTTTTAAACTGTTGCAGCGGTGGATAATTTTTCTGGCCGAGAACGAACCGAGCCTTATTCACAGGCATGCCTATCTTTATAAGTGGCTCAAGCTTTCGGGCCTTGAGCCGGTCTTTGATAAATGCGCAGCCTGCGGCCGTTCGGCAAGCGCGGTTTGGCGCATTTCCGCGTCGCAGGGCGGAATTGTATGCGGTAATTGCAGGTCTTTCCCGGGAGATAAAATTATTCAGGAAAACAGCCTTAAGTACCTTAAAATATTTAAATTCGACAAGATGCCTAACAACAATTCGGCGGAAGCTGACGAGGTGTTTAAATTTTTAATTGAACATGCCATCGGCAATGAGGTAAAATCGTTCGCAGTTGCGGCAAGATTATGAATAAGAAAAATCTGATCATAGCGGTTGTTTTGTCTCTTATTCTGCATCTGTTCTTTGCCTTTACATTGTTCTATCTTCCGGATGCGCTGTTTTCGGAGGATACGGGAGCAATCGAAGTTTTTTTAAACAAACCCGATGGCGGCTGGCAGCTTGCCGATATTCCGGAGCCCGCAATTCAGGAAAAGCCCGCTACGGCAAAACATCTTGGAATGTATAACCAGAAGGCTGCAAATGAGACGGTTGCATCAAGCAAAAAAGAGGCAGCTGCCGAAAAATCAAAAAGCAGGGCAGCTTCAGACCTTTATAAAGTGGACCGGGATCTCTTTGCGATGAAGAGCCCCGTCGCCGATGAGGCCAATAACGCCGTTACAAGCGGAGAGGCGGCTGACAATGAAAGGTTAGAAGATTTTTATCCGGATTATAAGGCCGGCGCGCATACTTATATTAATGTTCTCAGGTATCCCGAAGTGGAATATTTCGTGCGCCTGAAAAGAGCGTTCAAAATGACATGGAATCCTGTGCCTGCGCTGAGGCGCGGCGCGTCCACAATGTCTATTTCGCGCGGAACCGTTTCGGTGGTTGTTGCCGTCAGCGTAGAAAAAGAGGGAAACCTTTCGGAACTTTTTGTGCTGAAGAGCTCGGGGATTGCTTCTTATGACGATGAAGCAGTGAGAACCGTAAGAGCTTCAAGCCCCTTTTCGTCTCCGCCGGAAAAATTTCTGGAAGATGACGGGTTGCTTCGGATGAGTTGGACATTCGTGCTTTATCTTTAGCCGCATGCACGGGCGATTTTTAGGCGCGGATCTTTTACAGCCTTTACTTCGTCAAGGCGGCGCCGGAATGTTTTTGTCGGCGCTTTTTTGACAATCTCGGGATTTGTTCTGCATTCTTCGGCAATTTTAATCATAGCTTCGCAGAACTGGTCGCATGCCGCTTTATTTTCTGTTTCAGTCGGCTCAATCATAATGGCGCCGTGCACAATCAAGGGAAAATATATAGTCGGCGGATGCATTCCATAATCCATCAGCCTTTTTGCGATATCGAGCGTTTTAATTCCAAATTCATTCTGAACTTTATCTGAAAACACGCATTCGTGCAGAGCATCGGTTGAATAGGGGAGATTGTAGCATTTGATAAGCTTTGATTTGATATAAGCGGCGTTTAAAACCGCAAGTTCGGACGCTTTTTTCAGCCCATCTCCGCCCATTTCGCGGATATAAGCATAAGCTCTAACAAGAACGCTGAAATTTCCGTAGAAAGCTTTGACACGGCCGATAGATTTGCTAAGTGCGTCATTCCCGTCCGCCACGGCGGAGGAATCCAGAGTCCATAAATGAGATCCCTCCGCCTTAGGCGGACGGGGATGACAGATAGAATTCGGCAGATATTCAGTAAGTATTTTTTTAACACCGACGGGCCCGCTTCCGGGACCGCCGCCGCCGTGCGGAGTTGCAAATGTTTTATGCAGATTAAAGTGCATCACATCGACGCCGAAATCTCCGGGCCTGGCGATTCCCATAAGAGCGTTTAAGTTTGCGCCGTCCATATACACAAGGCCGCCTTTCGAATGCACGATATCCGCAATCTCCTTAATATTAGGCTCAAAAATTCCGAGCGTATTGGGATTTGTGATCATTATGGCGGCCACATCTTCATCCATTATCGCTTTAACGGCTTCCGGCGTTAAAATTCCATCGCTGTTTGATTTAACTTCAACGGCTTCATAGCCGCATATCGCAACGCTCGCGGGATTTGTGCCGTGGGCGCTGTCGGGGATTATGACTTTTTTGCGAGGGTTTTTATGTTTGTCCAGATGGTATGCCCTTACCACAAGCATGCCTGTCAGCTCGCCATGCGCTCCGGCGGCTGGCTGCAGCGTAACTGCGTCCAGACCGCTAATTTCCGAAAGATAATTTTCAAGTTCTTTCATTAGCTGGAAGTTTCCCGACACGGTCTCTCCGGGCTGATAAGGGTGGCTTTTGGCAAATCCTTCCATTACAGCAGCCGCATCGGCCGATTTCGGATTATATTTCATTGTGCAGGAGCCTAAAGGATAAAATCCCGCATCTTTATTGTAATTATATGTAGATAGGCGGACAAAATGCCTGACCACGTCAGCTTCCGAAAGTTCCGGAAGCTCTGCTTTCACTTTGCGGCAGATATTTGCGGGCAGGGGATCAGGTTTTGGCACATCGCATGCAGGCAGCGAATAGCCGGTTCTGCCCGGCGAACTCTGTTCAAATAATGTTCCTTCTTCTATAAACATAATGCGTTTGCAAATTTATCGATCTCTTCACGGCTGTTCAGCTCGGTTACACAGGCCAAAATGCAATTTTTATACTGCGGATACCATCTGCCAAGCGCGACACCGCCGTAAATGTTCTGTTTTTGAAGACCGGTTAAAACGTCATCAGCAGGTTTTCCGGCATCGATTATAAATTCATTGAACGTCGGCCCGCTGAATTTAATTTTTAAGCTGGAACCCTTAATTTTATTTTTCAGATATTCCGCTTTTGCGTAATTCAATTCCGCCAGTTTGGTTAGCCCCGCCTTTCCAAGAAGGGCGAGATATATTGCCGCCGAAGCTGCGCAAAGGGCTTCATTTGAGCAGATATTCGATGTGGCCTTTTCGCGCCTTATGTGCTGTTCGCGCGTGGCAAATGTCAGAACATAGCCTCTTTTGCCGTCGGCGTCTGTTGTCTCTCCGACGACTCTTCCCGGCATCATCCGCAGGTATTTTTCCTTAACGGTAAATATTCCAAGGTATGGGCCGCCAAAATTCAAGCCGCATCCGAAAGACTGCCCCTCTGCGCACGCGATATCCGCGCCAAAAGCTCCCGGAGCTTCGATAAGGCCGAGACTTAAGGGTTCCGGCGTTGTTGTAATCATCAGGCCGCCTGCCTTATGAATTGCATCTGCAAGATAAGATAGATCATCTACAACGCCGAAGAAATTAGGATAACCGGCTACAAGGCCGGCGCATTCGGAATCGCAGATGTCTTTTAACGATTGTTTGCTTATGCAGCCGTCTGCATCGTGGGCAACCGGCGCCAATTTAATTCCCGAAGGGTTCAAAATTGTTTCGATCGTTTCACGATACTCAGGGTGAACGGCGTCCGAGACGGCAATTTTATTTCTGCGGGTCTGCTTTGCCGCAAGAAGGGCCGCTTCCGCCGTTGCCGTTGCTCCGTCATAGTGCGATGCGTTTGCGATATCCATCCCGAACAAAGCGCAGATCATTGTCTGATATTCAAAGACAGTCTGAAGAGTCCCCTGGCTGATTTCCGGCTGGTAGGGGGTGTACGGCGTGATAAATTCGCTGCGCGCCACAAGGTTTGCAACTGCTGACGGCACAAAATGCCTGTAAGCTCCGGCTCCTAAAAATGAAATTGAGCCGGTTTTATTTTTTGAACTTAAGTTTTTCAAGTGATCCAAAAGCTCCTGTTCGGACAGCGCTTTCGGGAGATTCAGGCTTCCTTCAAAACGGCATGATTTGGGGATCGATCTAAACAGATCGCCGATGCTTTTTGCTCCGGCCGTCGCAAGCATTTCTCTGATTTCGGAATCTGTATGGGGAAGATATCGCATCGATCAGGCTTTCTCTTCGGTCACGTATGCTTCGTATTCTTTTGCGCTCATAAGATCATCAATATCCGCTTTATCGCTCATCTCCAGCTTTACAATCCAGCCTTCATTGTAAGGATCTTCATTCACGGTTTCCGGATTTTCTTTGAGCGGGTCATTGGTTTCTGTGACTTTTCCGGAAACAGGGCTGTTGACGTCGCTGACGGATTTTACGCTTTCGACAACGCCGAACGCGTCTCCTTTTGAAAGGATTTCGCCAACATCCGGCAATTCAACATAAACAATATCTCCGAGCTGGTCCTGCGCATAGTCGGTAATGCCGACTATAGCGGTCTTTCCCTCAACTCTCACCCATTCGTGCTCTTTTGTGTACTTTATGTCGTCTGGGAATTCCATAGTTGCCTCCGGTTATTTTTTTAAAAAGGGCGTTTCCACCACCTCTGCTAGCCGTTTGTTTCCTCTTATGTCAATATAAATTTTCGAACCGGTTTTGGAATCTTCGGTTGGAACATAGCCTGTGCCGATGGCTTTTTGAAGTGAAGGGGACATTGTGCCGCTGCAGACGAAACCTATCTGGCCAGATGGTTCGTTAGTACGTTGGTGCGTTGGGAAAATCCCATAACCCTCTCTTGGAATTCCAGGATCAATCATCTGAAAGCCAACGCATTTTCTTTTAATGCCTTCGGCCTTTACTTTTTCAATCGCGGATTTTCCGATGAAATCGGTCTCCTTATTAAGTTTAACAACCCATCCGAGGCTCGCTTCCAGCGGATTTGTCTTGTCATTTATTTCATGTCCGTAAAGGCTGTATTTCATTTCCAAACGAAGAGTGTCTCTTGCTCCGAGCCCTGCAGGTTTTAATCCTAAAGGCGCGCCGTTTTCGATTAACGCCTGCCAGATTTTAGGCGTGTCTTTCGACGGGCAGAAAATTTCAAAACCATCTTCTCCGGTGTAACCTGTGCGGGCCAGGATGCAGCCTTCGATTCCGCAAACAGCCGATTTAGCCAGATAAAAAGGCTTGACCGCCGGAATATCCGCGGCGCCGGCGCACTTTTGAAGGATTTGCGCAGCTTTCGGCCCCTGAAGAGCGATTAGTCCGAAATCGTCGCTTCTGTTGGTTATCGCGACATTTCCTTTTTTATGTGATGTCACCCAGTCCCAGTCTTTATCGATATTCGATGCGTTGACGACAATTAAAATATGCTCCGGATTGAAGCGGCAAACGATTATATCGTCGACAATCGTTCCCTGCTCGCTGCACAGAAGAGAATAAACTGCCTGTCCGTCGGCAATCTTTGAAATGTCGTTTGTTGTGAGATATTGAATGAAAGAAAGAGCGTCGGGCCCCTTAAATTCAAATTCGCCCATATGGCTGACGTCAAAAATGCCGGCGGCCTCTCTTACAGCAAGGTGTTCGGCGATTACGCCCGCGTAAATAACGGGCATTTCCCAGCCGCCGAATTCAACCATTCTAGCTTTAAGTTTTAGGTGTTCATTATATAACGGTGTATGTTTCATATGATTTTAGTGTGTTTTTTAACAGCATTGCAATTGTCATGGGACCAACGCCCCCAGGAACCGGCGTTATCCACGCCGCATTTTTCGACGCCGCTGCAAAATCGACATCGCCGGCGATTTTTTTTGAGTCAAGCCTGTTTATGCCGACATCTATAACCACAGCTCCCTTTTTTATCCAGTCTCCTTTAATAAATTCAGGTTTGCCCAAGGCTGCAACAACGATGTCCGCTCTGCGAACGATGTTTGCAATATCCAAAGTTTTCGAATGGCAGATAGTCACAGTTGCATGTTTTTCCAGAAGCATTACGGCAATCGGTTTGCCTACAGTATTGCTTCTGCCGATAACAACGGCATTTGCGCCTGTTAGCGTTACGCCGGTTGAATTTATCAGCTCCATTATTCCCAGAGGCGTGCATGGCCTGAGTCCCGGTTGTCCGGAAAAAAGGCGGCCCGCATTAACGGGATTGAATCCGTCGACATCCTTTTCCGGGCCGATGGCGGAAATGATTTTTTGGGAATCCATATGTTTCGGGAGCGGAAGCTGAACCAGAATTCCGTGAATATTTTTATCTGAATTTAGTTTGCCGATAATGGAAAGAAGCTCATCTTCTTTTGTGTTTTCCGGAAGATTATATTCAAAGCTTTTGATTCCAACTTCTTCGCAGGCCGCCTTTTTATTTTTTACGTAAATTAAAGATGCCGGATCATTGCCCACAATCACCACGGCAAGGCCTGGGGCATTCTTCTTTGAAGCGATTTTGCTTTTTATTTCGGCCCTGATTTTACGCGCAATCTCTTTGCCGTCGATAATATTGGACATTATGGCGCTTAAGGCTAGTAGGACGGAATTTTATTGTCAATGTTTTTAATGTTTTAAAAACTTACTTGATTATAGTTTTGTAATCTTATAGAAACCGTTGCATGGTAAATATGAAAGAACTTGATTTCACTGGTTATGAAAACGCATTGAAGACGCTAAAAACTGCCATAAAAAAGAGCCGCCTTAACGAACTCGAACGCGATGGAGCCATCCAGCGTTTTGAATATACGTTTGAATTAGCTTGGAAGATGATTAGAAAGGCCCTTCTTGCAATGGGAAGGGCAGAGGTCAGCTCTTCGCCAAGGCCAATCTTTCGCGATGCGCTTGAAGAGGGTTTGATAGAAGACATAAAAAATTGGTTTGCCTTTCTGGAGGCTAGAAACCGTATGCCGAGGAACTTTTAAAAAAGTTGAAAGAGCTGAAGAAAAATGAAGCCCACGAGAAGTGAAACGAATTTTATCATTGATGCGATTCTGGAATTTATCCCCGTTAAAATAGAAATTTACTTTGCCGGTTCGCGTATTAGCGGTTCTGCCCGCGCCTCTTCAGATCTTGATATTTTAATCAAGGGAACTGCGCCGATAGATTTAACATCGCTTTCCCAAATTAAGGAAAAATTTGAAGAAAGCAACCTGCCGTTCAAGGTGGATGTTTTAGATTACCACAGGTGTTCGCCACAGATGATAAAAAATATTTCTAAAAACATGTGCAAGGTCTATCCGTAAGATTTATTGTCAATGTTTTTAATTTTCCAATTGCGGCCAATACCAGATGACGCGCAGGCCGGCATCAAATGCGCTGAAGAAATCTATCATTCCGTCGGTTCCGTCCAATCCAAGCAAATTCATTCCTCCGGTGAGGGCCAAATCAAAATTATTTTCGCTGCCCTTATACAGAGGCAGCTTAGCGCCCAGTCCTAATCTCACCGCTCCTCTCCACGCCCATCTCTTTTTTTCGCCTTCTATGGCCTGTTCGGCATCAAATACTCCGCCGCCTGTAAAACCAAATATCTCAGCCAGCCAGAGCGTTTTTTCGCCGTAAAGCGAAACGACATTTTTTTCGCCGAAAGAAGAAGCAGCGGTTCCGACCGAAATGCTGTATGTAGAATCGGTGCAATTATTCCATCCTTTCCCATCGCAAACCCTATCCCCGGAAGTAAAAGCGCCCGAAACAAAATTGCTTTCCGGTACGATTGCATCCGTTACAATCGGTTTATAATCAACATAATTTGCGCCGACTGCTACCAGAGCATATTTTGCCTTTTTGCGTGGAGGAACAATCGGCTCTGGATTGACTTGAACTGTTGGTGGTATTGTCGCTGCGTTTGTTGTGTTTTGGATTTCTGACATAAAGGGCCTCCTTTTTATTGTTGCAAATATCGTATAACCGAAGCTATTATACGTCAAGATAAAAATTAGGTGATTTATTATGCCGGTTGAATCTACCCAATATCCGCGCGGACCTTACAGGCAGCACTACTTTGAAAGCATGGCTCGTCTTGAGGCGAGGCATCATCCGAAAATTAGTTTTATTCCTATAGCGTTTGGCACGGCTTCGGATGGCTATGAGCGCATTGGCGCCGGAGGCAGGTTTTCCTTTCCCATCTCAAAGCATTTTAACTTGGGGCTTGGCTATCTGAACTATCCCTTTGAAACAAAAAGGCTGATGTCCGGGCATCATTTCGAAACTTTTCTGGAAGTTCCGGAAATGCTCCCGTGGGGGGAGTGGCAGACCGGCGTTTTTGCGGATTTTTCTTCGTTTGATACTGTGGATGAGACCCGCAAAGGCGGAATCGGAGGGATTTTTGTCGGACTTGCGCTGCCTCTTTATAGCTTCGGAAAACATTTAAGAATCGATTTAATGCTTCAGGGCGGGCTTGGGTATGTTATGGAATCGGAAAAAATCGGCGGCCTGTTTCAAAGCGCCGCAGGGTTAATATGGATGCTTTAATAAAGATCGGTTTTTTGAGCTGCGTAGATGAGAAAAATCTCATCGACGATTTGGTTCAGAAATTTGCGCCTTTCGATGGCGATGCAAATAATTTTACGCTGCTGGATGTGCAAAAAGCATTTGATACGCAGGTTCTGGCGATAGAAAAATATACAACCCCGGCCGAGTTGTTTTCAGATCTTAGAACATATTTGATGGCAAGAAGGTATGGCGCTCTGGCGAAAGAAAGCTGCCCCGAGAATATTGAATTTGAATGGATTGCATTTGCGCTGTCGGATGACTGCAACTTAAGAAAAATAGGCGACCTTGCAAGCATCTTCATGTTTGCTTTTCCAGATGCGCGAATCGAACAGGTGATAAGCCGCAAGCTTCTTTTTGCCGATAAAAATAAAATCATAACGGAAGCTCTGAAATTATCCGGAGATTTAGGCGCCAAACATCTGGAAATGCTTTTAGCCGATTTTGGAAATTTCCACAGGCGCCAGCGCGACAGAATAATCCTGACTCTGTTCGATATCGTTGAAAGAAAAAAAGAGCGGAGCCATAAAATAACAAGCATTGTCATGGATATTCTGGATAAGGAAAAGAAGAGTTTTTTAAAACAGACGATAAAAGATTTTTGGGAAAAATATAAGGATGTAAAAGAGACGATAGTAATCGATTTTGAAAAGCTCTACGACATGTTTGACCAGCCGGATTCTCAGATAAAATTCGAATACAGCGCAATAGCCGATACGCTTGGCGCAAGAGTGGCAAAGGCGCTTGCTTCAAGCGGCATAGCCGATGCCAAAGCCGTCGATAGGATGAGGGAAATATTGGACAATGCGCTTTTTGACACAGGCACGCGCTCGATGCTTGCTTATTCGCTAGGCAGAATGGCTTATGACAGCAGCGGGGCAAAAGAGAAAGCGGCTTCAGCGCTGGCTTCTTTTTTAAAGCGGGTCGATTTTGAAGAATGGCAAAAAGCGCTTATGCCCCGGCCGATTTTGGAATCGATAGTTTCTCTTGCAAAGCTGTGTGATGTTAAATCATGCGATGAAAAGATTTTAGATATTTTAGCGGGGTTTATTTACGATATGGCCCATCCGGAAGCGAGGCTTGCGGCAGCGCGCGCGTTTGGAATACTTGGCATGAAGAAGGATTTGCCCGCCGGCATGCGCTATGAAATCAAAGAGACATTGAAAGACGCGCTGGCGGACAAGGAGCCGTTTGTCCGTAGAACCGCATTCATCTGGCTGAAAAAAATTAAATAGATGAAAAATCAAAAGGGCAGGCGAATTTCAATTGCATCGTTCACGCCTTTTTCGTCCTTTATTTTCTGCATAACTTTTTTGGGCAATTCATTGTCGAAACTTATAACAGTCAATGCATCTGTTCCCTTGGTTTTTCTGGCATTTTTCATTTCGGAGATGTTTATTTTATTGTCGCCGAGGATGGAGCATATCCGGCCGATAACGCCGGGCTGATCGGCGTTTTTTATGAATAATATCCGGCCGAACGGCTCCATTGTCACGTTATAACCGTCGCAGCGGACAATCTGCTGCGTGCCGTCAGAAAAAATCGTACCTGTAATTTCGATGTTTCTTTCAGAAGAGGATATTCTTACGCCGATTGCATCTTCATAATCGGACGCTTCAACCTCCTCTGAAATTTTGATCCCCCTTTGGTTGGCAACGATGGAAGCGTTGACCAAGCTGATTGCGTCGCTCACGATATTAGATAAGACTCCTTTAAGAGCCGCAAGCGTAACGAGCTCAGGAAGCCTCTTCGTAGAAATAAACGTCACCTTTTTTACTTCTTGCCGGCAAAGCTGAAAAGCGAAAGAACCGAGTCTTTCTGCAAGGAGAATATGGTTTCTCAGCGAAAAAATGGCTTGGGGATCTCCGGCCGGAAGATTGACGGCGTTTGCGCTAAAACCTTCTTTAAAAAACTGCACAACCTCGCGGGCCGATTCGACGGCCACGGCATCTTGAGCCTCGGCTGTCGATGCTCCAAGGTGAGGGGTTGTAATGCAGTTTTCAAGTTTGCGGAATAATGCGTCCTCAAAGGGTTCGCGGCTGAAGACGTCCAGCGCTGCGCCGGCTATTACGCCGTTTGCAAGCGCCTGCGCCAGATCTTGTTCGTTTATAATTCCGCCGCGCGCGCAGTTGATTACGCATGCCGGCTTTTTCATCGTCTTCAGCTCGCGCATTGTTATCATATTGCAGGTGTCGTCGGTCAAAGGAGTGTGAACCGTTATATAATCGGCGTTTTTATATATATCTTCCTTTGTGGACGGCAAAACGCCTAGCGAAGCAAACTGTTCTTTGCCCAGAAACGGGTCAAAGCCTATAAGCTGCATGTTAAAAGAGGCGGCTCGGCGGGCAACTTCGCGCCCGATTCGTCCAAGGCCTATGATGCCGAGAGTTTTTCCGGCAAGTTCCGAGCCCTGAAATTTCTTTTTCTCCCATCTCCCTTCGCTCATGGCCTTTGCCGCCTGCGGAATGCGCCTTGCAAGCGAAAGAATCATGCCCATTGTCAACTCAGCGGCGGAGACGGTGTTGCCGGCAGGGGCATTGATGACAAGGATTCCCTGTTTTGTTGCGGCCTCGACATCTATATTGTCAATGCCGACGCCGGCCCTTGCTATGATTTTAAGCTTTTTTCCGGCCTCGACTATATCTTTAGTCACCTGCGAAGCGCTTCTGACAATAAGGCCGTCAAAACCGCCGATTGTTTTCAATAAATCTTCGTGCGTAAGCGATTTGACATATGTCGGTTCGATAAGCCTGCTTTTTTTCAGCGCTTCAATTCCGGCGGTCGCAAAGCCGTCTGTGCAAAGGACATGAAATTTCATATTTTCCTTTCAAATTCTTTCATGAATTCGGCCAGTTTTTTAACTCCATCCAAAGGGAAGGCATTATAAATGGATGCCCTGATTCCGCCGATCTCTCTATGGCCTTTAAGCCCGGCCATTTCCGCCTTTTTTGCCTCATCAAGAAACCGGTTTTCCAGCGCGGTATTTTTCAGCCGGAAGGTGACATTCATCGATGAACGGCTCGACTTTTCCGCTGTGCCGCAATAAAGGTTAGAAGAATCGATTGTTTTATAGAGCGTGTCTGCCTTTTCCCTGTTTATTTTTTCAATTGCATCGATGCCGCCGGACTTTTTTATCCACTTTAAAACATAAGACATTGCATAAACTGCAAATACCGGCGGAGTATTGTAGAGGGAATTGCTTTCGGCATGTATCGAATATTTCAGCATAGTTGGAAGCTTTCGGTATTCGCGCTTCAATAAGTCATCTCTTATTATGACGACGGTTGTTCCTGCGGGGCCAAGATTTTTCTGGGCGCCGGCGTATATAAGGCCAAACTTTGAGACATCTATCTTTCGGGAGAGAATATCGCTCGACATGTCGGCAACCAGCGGAATATCGCCTGTTTCCGGGAATTCGCGGTACTGCGTTCCATAAATTGTATTATTGGATGTTATGTGCAGATAGCTCGATTTTTGGCTCAAAGATATTTCGGCTGGTTTTGGAGTCCGGCTGAAGGCGCTGTTTTCGGAAGAGAACGGGATATTTGCCTCGCCAAAAAGTTTAGCCTCTTTGAGGGCCTTTTTGGACCAGTATCCGGTCAGGGAATAATCGGCGCATTTTTCCATCAGGTTCATAGGCACCATTGCAAACTGGAGCGACGCGCCGCCCTGCAGAAATAATATATGATAATTTTTAGGGATAACCGCCAGTTCCACAAAGAGCGCCTTTGCATCTTCCAAAACATTTTCAAACTCTTTTGAGCGGTGGCTGATTTCAAGAATGCTCATTCCGCCAAAACTCATGAAATTCCGCCTTATTTCTTCAAGCGCCTCCGCCGGCAGAATTGACGGGCCCGGATTAAAATTTAACATATGTGTCCCCTAGGATTGACTTCGCGGCAGAATGGTATATAAAAAGCGCGGCATGTCAAACGTAATTCCATTTAAAGCGCTTCTGCCGAGAAAAGATCTTGCGGCGAAAATTATAAGTCCTCCCTATGATGTGGTGGATGTTGGCTCTGCACGCGAACTTGCAGCCGGCAACCCGCACTCTTTTTTGCATATCACGCGCTCGGAAATTGATTTGCCGGATAATATGCCGCCCTATGATCCGAAGGTTTATGAAAAGGCAAAAGAGAATTTTGAACTCTTTCAAAAAAAAGGCCGTCTCCAGCGCGATAGGGAATCATTTTACATCTACCGGCAGATAATGGGAAAACATGTTCAAACCGGACTTGTGGGTCTTGCGCCGGTTGCCGATTACATTGGCGGAAAGATTAAAAGGCATGAACTGACTAAAGAAGAAAAACTTGCGGACCGGGTGAGGCACTCCGATAAAATTTCCGCGTATGCGGAGCCGGTTTTTCTGGTTTATCGGTCAAATGGCGAAATCGAAAGACTGATTAATGCCGAAACTTCCACGGAGCCGCTTTTTGATGCGATCGATTGTTACGGCGTAAGAAATGTTTTGTGGCGCTCGAAGGAGTTTTCGAAAATGGCCGCCGCATTTGGGAAACTCGACGCGCTTTATATCGCCGACGGGCATCATAGAAGCGCTGCGGCGGCAAAGGTCTGCGAGTTGCGGGGCGGAGCCGGCGGAAGCGCTTTTTTTCCGGTTGTCATTTTTCCGGATAATGAAGTCAGAATTTTCGAATACGACTGGAGCGGCGATTCCGATAAGAGGCCTCTTTCCAAATATTCAATGCCGGACATAATGGCTTTAGCCGATAGCGGCGGCATCATGCCGCCCAAATCAACATGGTTCGCCCCGAAACTTGCAAGCGGATTATTCGTATATACGTTTTAAGGATTTAACCAATGCAAAATTGCCTTGGAAGCGTTAAGTATTGCAGCGGCGCTCTTGGCGGTATCTTTAACAAAAAGCATATTGGGCTGCTTGAATGCGAACTTTTTAGGATCGTTTTTTACAAGCGTCAGTATAAGTTCCGGTTTGACAGGAGTTTTCGGATGAAATTTGAACGAGAATATGCGGCCGTCGTATTGTATCGATTCAACGCTTAATTTTTTCGCCGTTAATTTTATTTCAACGATTGTGAGCAGGTTTTTTAGGGTATCGGGCAGTTTTCCGTAGCGGTCGGCAATTTCCGCCGCAAGCGAATCAAGCGCATCGGGCGAGCCGATTGCAGCCAGCCTTCTGTATAAAACGAGCCTCTGTCCCTCATCTCCCACATAATCCGTGGGTATAAAAGCTTCCACAGGAAGATTTATTTCCGCATCGATTTCCAAAGTTTCGGGCTTTCCCTGAAGATGCCTTATCGCGCGCTCCAGAAGGTCGATGTACATTTCGTAACCGATTGCGTTTATATGCCCCGATTGCTGCGCTCCCAGAATATTTCCGGCTCCTCTTATTTCAAGGTCGTGCATCGCGATCTGAAATCCGCTGCCGAGTTCGGTGTAGCGCTGCAAAAGAGCCAGCCTTTTTTGCGCCGTCGGATTAATAGCCTCTTCGGACGGAATGAGCAGATAGGCGTAAGCCTGCACCGTGCTTCGTCCGACGCGGCCTCTCAGCTGATAAAGCTGGGCAAGCCCGAATGTATCGGCTCTGCTGATAATAATGGTATTGGCTGTTGGAATATCGATGCCCGATTCTATAATAGTCGTGCAGAGCAGCACATTTGCCTTCTTTTCTAAAAAGTTTATCATCACATCTTCAAGTTCGTGCTCGCCCATCTGGCCGTGGCCGACGACAATTTTGGCTTCGGGAACGAGCTTTGTCAGCATTGTTTGCATTTTATCGATCGATTCAACGCGATTGTGGACGAAAAAGACCTGGCCTCCGCGGGAGAGTTCCGCCATAATAGCTCCGCGAATCACTTCTTCGTCGAATTCAGAGACATAAGTTCTGATGGCGAGCCTGTTTGCCGGCGGAGTGTTGATAATGCTTATGTTTCTGATTCCGCTCAGGGATAAATGCAGAGTTCTCGGTATTGGCGTTGCCGACATTGTGATCGTATCCACCGTTGCCGCAAGCTTTCTTATCTTTTCTTTGTGGGCAACTCCGAATCTATGTTCTTCATCGACGATCAAAAGGCCGATATCCTGAAATTTAATATCGCGCTGCAGAAGCCTGTGCGTTCCGATAACGATATTGACCGTTCCCAAAGCAAGGTCGCCGATAATATGTTTCTGCTCGCTTCGCGACCGGAAGCGCGAAAGCATTTCGATTCTTACCGGCCATTTTGAAAAGCGCGACATGAAGTTGTCGTAATGTTGAAAGGCAAGAACGGTGGTAGGAACCAGAATTGCGACCTGCTTGCCGTCGGCCACGGCTCTGAATGCGGCGCGCATGGCAACTTCCGTCTTCCCGTAGCCGACGTCGCCGCATATTAATCTGTCCATCGAGGCGCCTTCCTGCATTTCTTTTAAAGTTTCTTCGATCGCTTTCCACTGATCCGGCGTTTCATCATATGGAAACGCGGCTTCAAATTCTTCAAACTGCTCATCCCGGGCCCCAAACGCGAAACCTTCCTTAACTTTGCGGGCGGCGTAGATTTTTAAAAGCTCCATCGCCATTGTTCTGATTGAAGCCGTCACTTTTGCTTTAGTTCTGGCCCAGCGCTTGCTGCCAAGCCTGTCCAGAGCGGTTTTTCCGCTGTCCGCCCCCAGATATCTGCTGATTAAATTTATTTTCCAGAACGGAAGATAAAGCTTGTCTCCGCCGAGGTATTCCAGAATCAGAAAATCGTTTTTTACGCCGCCGATTTCCATATTTTTAAGGCCGAGATACCTGCCGATGCCGTGTTCTTTATGGATGATGCAGTCTTTCTCGTTTATTTGCGAAAAGTCGGTGAACGTTTCGGCGGGAGAGGTTACAATAGACCGCCTTGAAACCTTTGAACCGAAGATATCCGTATCGGTTAAAACCACAAGTCCGTCTTTTTCGGCGACAAAGCCCTTTGAAAGGTCGCCGGGCATGATCCATACGATGGAGCGGCCTAAATTTAATGCATCTGCAAAAGGGCGGTCGGTTATTTCCGAAATAATTTCGTGCCATCTGAAAATATCGTGCATTCTCTCGGCCTGAGTTGAGGTGCGGGCGGTCGAAATAATTTTAAACCCCGTCTCCCGCCATCTTTTTATCTGGTTGATTACGATTTTTATGTCGCCGGAAAAGCCCTGAACGCTCGTTATTTTTTGAAGCTTGGATCCGATATTTGAAGCCCATTCATCGTAAAGTTTTTTGGGTTCGACGATTTTTTCGATATGTTTTGCCGAACCGTAGGCCGCCTCAAGCCTTTGTTTCAGCTTTTGGGCGGATTCGTTGATTTCAATTTCATCGTCGATAAATATTGCTGTTTCGGGAGGCAGATAATCTATCAGGGAAGAGGGCTTATCGTAAAAAACGGGCATTAAAGTGTCCACTGCCGGAGCGTAAAACTTATGGAAGATCGATTCGGCAAACTCGCGCCTTAATCCGGGGCTGATTGCATGGCTGTCGCAGAGCGGTTTTAAATCTTTTAGCGCCAAGTCGCGCGTTTCAGAGTTCAAAATAACATTCCTTACGGGAATTAATGTGAAGGAATTTACGCTGAACGATGATTTCTGCGTTGCGGGATCGAATGTTCGCATCGAAACTATCTCATCGCCGTCAAGCTCGCATCTTATCGGCCTGTCGGACGTGGAGGGGAAGATATCGACTATTCCGCCTCTAATGGAAAATGTCCCTTCGTCTTCCACGAGCGGCTGATTTATGAAACCTGCTTCGACCAGCCAGTTTGCAAACTCTTCAAGCTGCAGAGTATCGTGAATATTCACGCGGCGATTGTATTTTTCAAATATCCACTTGGGCGGATTTTTTCTCAGCAAGGCTTCAACCGGAGTTATTATTGCCAGAGTTTTATTTTTTGCTAATTTATCTAAAATTTTCAGGCGGTCTATCCAGATATCCTGCTGCGGAGTCAAATGCAGGTAGGGGATGACATCCGGAGCCGGAAAGAGGCAGACTTCCCCATGAACCTCGCCGGCGGTCAGGAATTCGAGGTCAGCCTTATATTCCCGGGCCTTTGCTTCGCTTGATGTAACAAAGAGAATTGTGCGGTCTTTGAGCTTCTTCCATTCTTTGGCCAGTTGATACATCATCGTTTCCAAATTACGCTAGAGACAGCGTCTTGTCAACTAGTGGCCTTGCCTGCCGGCAGACAGGCAGCATGTTCTCCGCTCACCAACTGTTTTCATTGCTTAGACTCGGCGACCCGCTATGGGACCAGCGGGGCGCGAACCTTCTCTCGGAGATCGCCCAATAACGGCTAAGCTTTGCAAAAAGGCGTTTATCAAACTCTGTATCAAATAGGACTTGCCTTCTTGCAAAGCCTAAGCCGTTGTTAGGGGCTCACATAGAGA
>JACPAJ010000093.1 GCA_016180865.1 Deltaproteobacteria bacterium | reverse complement strand
GGATCGTGTTCTTTTTTGATTTTTGTAATAAAATCGCTCCCCGCAAGATAAATAAAACCGCCGGCGGTAAATGATAGCAGAAAAGGCGTCAAACTGCTTATGTGGCGGCCAAGCGAAAGCGTAACAACGCCGCCAATAACAGCAGCCAGCGCCGACAAGAAATTAAACCCAAGTGCCCTCTTCTTTGAAAAGCCGGCATACACGAGTATCGAAAAATGCCCCATTTCGGTCGGAATTTCATGCAATATTACGGCAAATGTCGTCGCGATTCCAAGCTTAATATCCGCCATAAAACTTCCGGCGATAATCATTCCGTCTATAAAATTATGAACTCCGTCTCCAACAAGATTTGTATAGGCAACCGGATGAGGATGATGTTCCGACGTTCCCGTGTGGCAATGCTGCCAGAATATAAATTTTTCAAGGACAAAAAAGACTACAATGCCCAAAAGGATCGGAACAGAAGTTTTCGCTCCAAAGCCGTAATTTTTCGAAACTTCCGGAAAAATATGAATGAATGTATCGCCAAAAAGCGCGCCTGTCGAAAAACTGACGAAATACAAAACAACTTTTTGAAAAATTTCGTCCTTGATGCTCAGAAAGAAAACGCCGATTAGCCCTATAAGACTGACAATTGAAACGCTGATTAGCGTATAAAACCATATGTTCATCATTACCCTTTACTATTAGCATGCAATTTTGTAATTAACAAGCCATTATGAACGAGTTTGAGCTGATCAAAACCGTCACGCACGGAGCTCCGGCACAAAAAGACGGCCTCGTCCGCGGTGTCGGAGATGATTGCGCCGTCATAAGCGGAAATGAAACCAAGGATTTTTTGATAACGACCGATGCCCTTTTTGAAGATGTCCATTTCAAACGCGAGTGGATTTCTCCGCGCACTCTCGGAAGAAAAGCACTGTCGGTCAACATAAGCGATATCGCCGCCATGGGCGGAAAACCTCTTTTTTATCTTGTAACGATAGGCATTCCCAAAGCCTTCCCTTTAAAAGAGGTCGAGGAAATATTTGAAGGAATGGCAAACTCCGCATTTGTCCACAGAACCGCTTTAATCGGCGGCGACACATGCAGCAGCGCCAACGGGCTCCTTATTTCAATAACCGTCATCGGCGATATAGACAGAGGCAAAAGCATTTATAGAAGCGGGGCAAAAATAGGCGATTCCGTTTACGTCACGGGAATTCTCGGGCACGCCGCTTTAGGGCTTGCATGCCTCGAAAAAGGGATTAGAAGCTTGGAAGTTCGCGAATTTATCAGAAAACACGATGATCCAACGCCCAGAGTTGCTATCGGCCAGTGGCTGATGTCCTCCACGTGCGTCTCTTCTATGATCGATATTAGCGACGGCCTTGTATCGGATTTGAATCATATAGCAGAAGCAAGCAATGTTGAAATAAAGATATTTGCAAATCAGATCCCTAAAGTGGAAGAATTCGCAAAAGCGGCAAATAGATGCAATAAGGACGCATTAACGCTTGCCTTAACCGGCGGCGAAGATTATGAACTGGCGTTTACGGTCTCTTCCTACAAAAAAGATCTCTTTGAAAAGATGATGAAAGTTGTCGCGCCTACATTCGGCCATGCAGTCACTAAAATAGGAGAAGTGACGGCTGGAAACGGAGTTAAAATAATCGATATGCACGGCGCAAACATGCATTTAACAAAAGGCGGATACGAGCATAAATTTTAACATGGTTATATATATAATAATCATACTTATTTTGCTTCTTGCTTCTGCGGCTTTCTCCTGCTCCGAAACCGCTCTTTTTACCCTCACAAGAAGCCAGGTCGCGAAATTCAAGTCCGCGAGAGGGAAATTTTCCAGAAACGTCATCGAGGCGCTCGCTAATCCAAGAAAACTGCTTGTTTCCATACTTTTAGGGAACGAAATAGTCAACGTCGCCATCGCCATACTTGTGGCATCGTTGATATACGGGCTGCTTCCTAAAACTCCATGGGAGGCAAAGGTTCTGATTGCCGTAGCCATATCGACGCCGTTAATAATTGTGTTCGGAGAGGTAATTCCCAAAAATGTCGGCGTCCGTTTTTCGTCCTATCTTGCGATTTCTGCCGCCATATTTATCAGAGGGTTTTCATATCTCTTAACTCCGATAAGGCGCCTGCTCCTTAAACTCGCGGATAAGGTCGTAGCCGTCGGAGGAGGAGACCCCAAGAACATTCGATCGATGATAATGGAAGAAGAATTCAGGCGGATGGTGGATCTTGGCCTGGATGAAGGCTCAATCGGCGAAGCGGAAGGGGAATTAATCCATCACATACTGGATTTGGCGGATAAAACAGTTGAAGATCTTATGACGCCAAAAGAGGCGATTTTTTCAATTCCCCTGAACGCGGATATCAATTCCGCCATGGCTGAAATACGAACTACGCAGTTCTCACGAATTCCGATCTATGATTCAAATCCGGATGATATCGTGGGCGTGCTTCACACAAGGGACCTTTTTTCGGTTCTTAGGCGCAGAAAAATCGGCAAAATCCGGGACGTCGAAAATATAATCAGGCCCGCGAATTTTTATCCGCTGAATACGACTTTGGAGCAGATGCTGAGGGAATTTCAAAAGCTAAAAATCCAAATGGCCGTGATAGTTGACAAACAAAGGATTCCGACCGGGGTTATTACGATGGAAGATATTTTTGGAGCCCTCTTTGGGGGATAATAGATGAGTTTGACATTCACAATTTGCGCGATAACCTTTTTCCTCCTGGTCGAAATCTTTTTTTCGGGCAGCGAAATTGCGCTCGTCGTTGTTGACAAAGTCCGCCTTAAAGCCAGAATGAAAAGCGGCCATAAAGGCGCCGCCGCCGCGACGTGGTTCATAAAGCATCCTGCTCATTTTTTCAGCACCGTAATCCTCGGCACAAATATTTCGGTAGTGGCCGCATCGACGCTGGCGACATTTTATCTTATTTCAAATTTTGGGGAGTCTTCGGAAATCTGGGCGCTATTGCTTTCGCCGGTCGTGCTGATTTTTGGGGAAGTGCTGCCTAAAGCTCTGTTTCAGCACTATGCGGACAGGCTTGTTGAGCGGATAAGCCCTCCGCTTATGGCTTCGATGTATGCCCTTTATCCAATAGTGTGGGTTTTGTCCGGTTTTACCCGCTTTTTGCTTGGCGGAGTTGAGCATCATTTTGGAGCGGAATCCAGAATCACGCGCGAAGAGCTGGCAATCATGATAGGTTCCGCAGATTCTTCCGACGTCAAGCCATCTGAAAGAAAAATGGTTTCAAAAATTCTGGAGCTGGCCAATCAGCGCGCGAAAAATGTAATGGTTCCTCTGGCGCTTATTGAAAGCATACCGATTACGGCCAAAAGAGAAACCGCTTTAAGCATATTCGATTTAAAAGGCTTTTCAAAGCTGCCCGTTTTTGAAACTAAAGCTTATAATATAGTCGGCGTATTGGATTGCATGGACTGCCTCTTTTCCGAAGGGGCTGAGCTGAAAGATTTCATCAGGCCTGTTTTATACATCCCAAAGAGCATGAATCTCCATAAATTATATCTTCTTATGAAAGAAAAGGAGCAGCAGATAGCGATCGTTGTCGATGAATACGGCGCGTCGGTCGGCCTTATAACGATGGAAGACCTGCTTGAAGAGATTGTAGGCGATATCAAAGACGAGTATGAAATCGGAAGGCAGCATTGGCGTATTATCGGCTTGAATCATTTTCTTGTGAGCGGCCGGGCGGAAATCGAAGAGGTGAATGAAAAGCTGGGGCTGCAGATCCCCAAAGGCCATTATGAAACGATCGCGGGCTTTCTGCTCGACGAATCCGGCCATATACCTTTAAATGGCGAACAGTTTATAATCGGAAAGTGGAGATATATTATTAAAGAAACAACGGCTAAGGCCATTATGGAAATCGAGGTGACGGCCATTTAGGCCGTCATCCTGAGCGAAAGCGAAGGATCCCATGCGTTCAATTGCATATTTTGACTGCTTTTCCGGCGTCGCCGGCGACATGATACTCGGAGCCATGCTGGACGCCGGCTTGCCGTTTAATCATCTAAAGCGCGAACTTGCGAAACTCCATTTGCGCGGATACGAACTTCGGCGAAAAATAGAACACCGAGGCGCATTTGGCGGCGTGAATCTGCAGGTTACTTCCCCTCCCCCCTTGAGGGGGAGGGTTAGGGAGAGGGGGCGCTCCAACTATCTGGATATCGTCCGCCTCATCTCCAGCTCCAAGCTCAACAAAAATATCCGCAAAACCGCGCTCGCAATTTTTGAAACAATCGCAAAGGCCGAAGCACACGTTCATAGAATTAAAATCGGCCGCGTCCATTTTCATGAAGTGGGCGCGATAGATTCGATTGTCGATATCGTCGGGGCGGCGATAGGATTCGATTATTTCAAATTTGATT
>JACPAJ010000086.1 GCA_016180865.1 Deltaproteobacteria bacterium | reverse complement strand
ACCTCGAACCACATTCGTTTGGGTACGATTCTATCTTTGGGTGGAGTCGACGGCGTAGGCAATGCGAGAACGACAGGAGAGGAGTTTTACTACTAAATAAAGTCTTAATTCGAAGAGGGCCCCGTATATCCTGAAAAGACAATAGCGACAGCGTGTCTCAAAGGATATATGGGGCCCTCTTTTATTTAACTACTTTAATTATTTAGTAGAAACCTTCTCCCAGGCTTTCAAAAAATAATCGATCGCCTCTTCTGTCTTTGGAATCCTCGCCCCCCTTTTTCCAAGCACATTCCAAAACTCCTGCATCTGCCCAATATTAAAAAGACCATGATCATCTAAAGAAGTTTCACTTCTCTCCAATGGAGGTTTGATATGTGGAACTGGGGCATTGAAGTCTGACCCCAAAAGCGTGGCATTGGAACCAATGATATCTGCAATTTCATTATAATGGATAATAAACGCTTCGATACTGCCCTCTTTTTCCGGTGCAATTGGGGTTCCTGCTAAAAATTTAGGGGTGGGAAGCAGTCCAACAATACCCCCACTGGCTTTCACTTCTTCCAGCTGAGACAATCGAATCACCCTTTCAACCCCATAATATTTTCGAAGAGACGTATGCGTATATAGAAGTGGCTGGCTGGATTTTTTAATCATCTCAATCACAGCTGGATTTAGAAGATTATAAAGATAAGAAACATGCTCGTTTGTTCTGTCAACAGCAAGCGTATATTGAATTAAGTCGTTTGTTCCAATTGAAAAGAAGGAAACCTCTTTGGCAAGCGCATCCGCAACAATAACGGCCGAAGGGATTTCAATCATAATTCCAAGCTCGATATTAGGATTTACGGGGATGTTTTTTTTCTTAAGTCCCGCCTTAACATCTTCAATTAAGGTTTTAACCTGAGATAGCTCTTCAATGCCCGAGATCATCGGCAATAATAGTCTGAGGTTGCCGTATACGGAAGATCTGAGCAGCGCGCGAAGCTGCGTTTTAAAAAGCTCTTTTTCTGCAAGGCAGAACCTTACAGCTCTTAATCCCAGCGCCGGATTGATATGATCGGCGTATTCGCCGCCGCCAAAAAGCTTGTCTCCGCCTAAATCAAACGTCCTGATTGTGACCGATTTCCCTTTCATCTGAGACAACGCGGTTTTATAGCATTCGAATTGCTCCTCTTCAGAAGGGTAGTCCATTCTGTTTGCGTAAAGATATTCCGTGCGAAACAGGCCGATTCCTTCGGCTCCATGAGAAAGAGCCGGCTTAATTTCTTCGACAAGTTCGATGTTTGCAACCAGGCTGATTTTAGCGCCATCGCGCGTTTCTGCCGGAAGGTTGATGTCTTTCAGCAAGTCAATCTTTGCCTTCTCATATCCGGCCCTGTTTTTTTTATATTGCGATAATTCTTTTTTGCCGGGATTTATAATTATGAGGCCCTTTAATGCGTCAATAACAACTACGTCCCGGCTTTGCACATGATTAATGATTTTCTCGACGCCGACCATCGCCGGTATTTCGAGAGATCTCGCAATAATGGCTGTGTGAGAGGTGTTGCCGCCTATGGACGTGATAAAGCCTTTTACCCTGTCGCGGGGAAAATTAACGATATCGGCCGGTGAAAAATCGGCAGCTATGAGAATTATGTCTTCATCCTTGATTTCATGAAGGGGCAGTTCGGGTGTTCCGGTCAGGTTTTTCATTATGCGCTGGTGGATATAATCGATGTCATATTTCCTTTGCTGAAAATATTCGTCGCGCATATCGATAAACGCCATTTTCAGGCGGGAGGTTGCTTTATCCAGAGCCCATTCTGCGTTGATTTTCTGGTTTGCAATATTTTGAATAGCGTGGGTAATGAGCATTTCGTCCTGCAGAAGCATTGAGTGCGTGTCAAGTATTTGAATCTGCTCTTTTCCTTCAAATCTGCAGAGCTTTTCCTTGATTTTGCCGAGCTGCTGCCTCGATTTTTGGATTGCGTGCTTAAAACGGCTGATTTCGGACGTTATTTCTTTATCGGCGATCCAGTGTTTGGGAAAAGAAGGGCCGGTAGACGAAAAAATATGAGCATGTCCGATAGCGATTCCGCTGGAAGCTCCCTCATGTTTTATTTTAAGCGACTTCATTCTTCACCAAATTTTCCTTCAATCAGCTTTGCGAGCTCTATGATTGCATCCGATTCGTCATCGCCCGACGTCTCTATCGTGATTGAGGCGCCTTTTGCGGCGGCAAGCATCAGTACGCCCATAATGCTTTTGCCGTTTACGGAAACCGAGTCTTTTCTGACGGAAATATTGGAGCGGAACCGGTTGGCAATTTTTACGAAAGAAGCCGCAGCCCTGGCATGCAAACCTAATTGATTGGAGATGATGAATGTTTTGGAGATCATTTCTAATTTACCTAAGTAATTTTTCCTTCCAGCACTTTGCTTGCTATAACGATATTTTTTCGTCCATAAGAAAAGAGAGGCAGAGATTCGACGGTGTTCCGCCAAACATATCCGATAGAAGCAAAACCCCTTCTCCCTTGTCCACCGAGTTGATAGTCATGATAATCTTCTGCCTGTTTATTTCAACCGGTGCGTTTGAATCGATCGAGACGGAGGCCACGCCCTCAACGTCTTTCATAATATTTCTGGCCACGGCAACCATTTCCTGAGCTATATTGTCGTGGGAAACTACGACTATTCCAATCATATATCTCCTATTCAATCATCTCCCAGATTTCTTTTTTGCGCCCTTTTTCAGACAGGATTTCTTTGTTGAGCTTGTCCTGGAATTCTTTTGCTGAATGGTGACCGCCCAGTTTCAGCAGATGGTTTCTAGCAGCAACTTCGGTGATGGCTGATAAGTTTCTGCCCGGCCGGACAGGAATTTGGATAAACGGGAGGCGCACATCCAAAAGCGTGAATTTTTTATCATCCACGCCGAGCCTGTCATATTCGGCTTTCGGGTCCCATTCGTGCAGCTCAACGACGATTTCTATGACTTTTCTGTCGCGGACCGCGGATATTCCGAAGAGATCTCTGATGTTAATAATCCCGAGCCCTCTGATTTCCATGTGATATTTTATGATCTCAGAACCCGATCCATATAACGTCGACGGCGGTTTTTTCTTTATATTTACAATGTCGTCGGCAACCAGCCGGTGCCCGCGCAAAACAAGATCCAAAGCAAGTTCGCTTTTGCCGATGCCGCTTTTGCCGGTTATCAAGATTCCTATGCCGAAAACATCCATTAAAACGCCGTGCGTTGTTGTGGATGCCATCAGGGAGTCTTCCAGAAAGCGGGTAACGCGGTTGATAAATGTCGACGTCATCAGGCTTGTTTTGAACAAGGGAATATTGCTTTTCGTGCAGGCGTTTTTGATTTCATCCGGAATGATATTGTCACAGGTTACAACAAAGCATGTGACCTCGACTTTCGAAAACAGATCGGCCACTTCCTTTTTCTTTTCTTTAGTGAGGGAGTTGAAAAATTTTATTTCCTGTTTCCCAAGAACTTGAATGCGGCCGTTGTATAAAGTTGACGTATCGCCCGCGAGAGCGAGACCGGGTTTTTGAATGCACGGGATAAGTATCTTCCGGCCGAAGCCTTCTTTGCCGGCTACAAGGCTGAGTTTAAGCTCCTGTGCGGAATCGTTGAAAAATTTTACGATCGGTATTGCCAGCATAAATTATTCGTCCAATTTTTTATCGGCATCTATAAGGAGATTATATATCTCCTCAGTGTTTTTTGCCTCAAGGAGTTTTACCTTTATATCGCCGACTGTCAATATTTTTGCAAGTCTTGCCAGAAGCTTGATGTGTTCCGCTGCTCCGTTGAACGGGGCCAGAATGACAAAAAAAAGGCTTGTCGGTTTTTTATCGTGTGAAGAAAAGTCGATGCCGGAAGCAGATCTGGCAACCGAAACAATTACTTTGGTTAAGCCTTCAAGCTTTGCATGCGGGATTGCCACGCCGCCCTCAATCGCGGTGCTGTCAATCTGTTCGCGATCTTTAAGAGCCTTTGTTATTTCAGCGGCGCTAAGCTCCTTAAAATTGGCGGAAATAGAATTTGCAATTTCAGCCAAAACTTCTTCTTTTAAAGTGGCTTTGAGCCGAGGCAAAATAGCGGAACTATTTAAATATTTTTCAAGCATCTTTTAATGAAAGGCGTTTTAAACTATAGAAAGCCAAAAAGCAAGGGCTAATGGAAATGCATCTTTTACCCAAGCCTTACGTATATCTCTCCCGCAATCGAGCTGTCTACCGCATACTGCCCTTCGCCCAGCTTAAAAAGATAGGACGGAAAACTTGCCAGAAGCTTAATTGGCGCGCCCGGAACTACGCCCATTGAAATCAGCATCTGCGCTCTTTTGGGGTCTAACGTGTGAAGATAAGCGATATGCCCGTCTTGCCCGTGTCCAAGGGTTGAGAGTTTGGAGACCGCGGGCAGCGCGGATTTGGATTCCTCTTTGCAGCAATTTCCGGGAGGAATCGGCTTTCCATGCGGACAAAACTTAGGATGGCCGAGGAGGGTGCATACATTGCTGTCGATTCCTTTGTGAAGATGATGCTCAAATTTGCAGGCTGTGTCATGAATGAGGGAACTTTTTACCGCAAGCTCATCGGTAAGCAGGCGTTCAGCCAGCCTGTGCCTTCTTACGGCATCACGCGCGTGATGAAGCCCTTTTTCAGTCAATTTTATTTTGTCTTTTTCAGGGTGCTCAATGATTTTAGCTTCGAGAAGCTCTTTTAAAATATGAATTTCCGGCGCCGTTCGCAGTTCGGACAGGGAAAGAGTTTCATGTTTTTCCTCCTCATATGATATCCATAGGGCTTCCAAAATCTCTTCGGCCGCTTCGCTTACAATCATAACATCTCCTTTTTATAAAATAATTCCGCTGTAATTGAATATGAAATTAAGCAGCATTCCAACGCCGAATGCAACGGCCAGCACAAATGCCGAAATTCCAATCCCTTGTTTTATGCCCCGCTCTTTTATTGTTATCAAAAATTGCGTTATGCACGGCAAAAATAGCGTAAGCACAACCACTGCAATCAGCAGTTGATTATTGGTGAAGAGATGTTCTTTGTGCATATCATACAGGCCCGCAGCGCCGTAGTCTCTTCTGAAAAAGCCGAAGATAAAAACCGGCGCGGCTTTTGCCGGCAGACCCATCAAATAAAGCGGGTATGAAAGAGCCCCCGTCATTAAGTTAAAAAAGCCGGTTAGCTGGCAAAGCCAAATAAGAATTGACGCTGCAACAAAAAGGGGAACAATTTCTCCGAAATACCATTTCATTCTGGCGAAAGTCTTTTTCAAAATATTGCTCAGCTGGGGAAATCTTAGCGGCGGAATTTCAATGATGAACGTTGGCTTATCGCCGGGCATTACTTTTGCAAGAATTGCCCCGATAACGACAAAAATCAGTATGATTATAGCAAGCCATGCCAGAAGCACTATCGGCGTTGCGCTTAGCAACCCAAGGATGACTCCAATCTGGGCGGAGCAGGGGATGCATAGCGAAAGAAGAAGCGTGGCAATAATTCTTTCGCGGCTCGTGGGGAGGGTTCTTGTAACCATTGTCGCCATCGTATCGCAGCCGAGGCCTAAAATCATCGGTATAACGGCTCTTCCGGAGAGGCCGATTTTTTTAAATGACCGGTCGAGCAAAAACGAGAGGCGGGGAAGATAGCCGGAATCTTCAATTATCGCAAAAACCAGGAAGAAAAGAGATACGATCGGCAAAATTATTGCAACGGCATATCTTATTCCGAGCGTAAAAATTCCGTATTCTCCGACAAATAGGCTGTTAAAAACAGGCCATGGAATGTAAGAGTTCGCGAGATTTGCCAGCGCCGGATTAATATATTTCTCAAACCCTCCTTCTAAAAAATCCACGACGGTTCCGGCGCCGAATACGCCTACAAATTGGTAAAGGCCGAAATAGAGAACGAGGGCGAGTATCGGAAATCCAAACAAAGGCGATATCAACATCTGATCCAGCCTTGTTAATTTGCGGCCGCTATCTCTTTTTTTAACTGCACGATCGGTTATCCCGCGGGCTTTATCGTACCAGTTTTTCATCGCATCGTAAGAAAATTTTGGAAAGGAAGCCGGCGCAGGTTTAAGCCGGGATTTTAACTTCTCTTCAATGATTTTATTCAGCTGTCCGATCCCTTGAGACGTAATTGCCACCGTAGCAATAACTGGAATTTGAAGAATTTCGGAAAGAAGGGCCGTGTCTATCGTCATGCCGGAAGCAAGCGTTTCGTCAAACATATTTAAAACCAAAACCAGCGGCAGATTAGACAGCATAAGCTGAAATGTAAGCGGAAGCATCCGCTCGAGATTTTTAGCATCGATAACCTGCACGATCACATCGGGAGATTCATTTTCTATGAGGCGCAGAGTGACATTTTCCTCTTCGGTTATCGGAAAGATGCTGTAAAGGCCCGGGGTGTCTATTATTTCGCAGTTGTTTTGGCCGATCTTAGCGCGGCCGCGGGAGACTTCAACAGTTGTGCCGGGATAATTTGATACCGTCACGTATCTGCCTGTCAGGCACCCGAATATGACGCTTTTTCCTACGTTTGGCTGGCCGACGAGGAGGATTTTCTTATCTGCTGCATTTTTTACAGTATCCATAGAGTTCCATTTTGTGGGCCGTCATTTTGAAATTGTGGCTGCGGGCTATCTTTTTTTGTATTTCTTCTATTTTAGGATTTGTGAATTCTTCCACATGGCCGCATTTAAAGCAGATCAGGTGGTCGTGATGCACTTTTGTGCCGGCAAATTCATAGCGCGTAAAACCGTCGTGAAATTTTCTGGCGATTGCCGTCGGCGTTTTGCGGGTAGTGTTCATTAGAGAGCTGGGAAGCAGGTAAAAAAGCCTGGAGGCCGGCCGGTCTCTCCGCCGTCTCGGTCTCACGGAGAAGGAAGAGAAATCAATCCGGGACCTGGCCTTTCTGACGTTAAAGCCGGTCCT
>JACPAJ010000085.1 GCA_016180865.1 Deltaproteobacteria bacterium | reverse complement strand
TGGAAAGAATCCGAATATTCCGGGACTCAGGAACTTGGTTGCACATTAACAGCCGGAGCCAATCCGGGATTGACGCTTGACTCCAAAATAAAATATAAATTTTACAGTTCCGGCGGAGTGTTGCTCGGAGAAACATCGCCGGTAGAATTAAAATTGGCCGAAGACGGCCCTGCTTTGGTTACTGCATTGGTCTCCGCAGTTGCAAAATATAATACCGCGGTTAACGGAGCCCCGTATAATCCTCCAAAGGATTACAAGCCATCAACGCCTCCCGATACGGATAGCGACGGTCAGGACGATGTAGTTGATGATTTTCCATCGGTAGCCAATGAAATCAGTGAAAAGCCGGTTACTATTAATACAGATACCGATGGCGATGGAATTGATAACGGGAAAGACAACTGTGCAGAGGCAGCCAATGCCGATCAGGCCGATGCGGATGGTGACGGAAAAGGGGATGTGTGCGATGCTGCGGAAAATGTAAGCAGCCCCGTAAGCGCCGGCGGAGGCGATTGCAACCTTGATCCGAACGCAACCGCGAACGGGGCCGGATGGCTGCTTGATTTTATTATTCTGGGGCTTCCTGCGGCGCTTGTCGGCATCAGACGCAGAAAATAGCTCCTTCTTGCCATAATAACATGCCCGTGCTATAAAACGCGGCGCATGAATTTCAAAGACATTCTTAAATCAGGCCGGCTCATCATTTGGGATGGCGCGATGGGGACTAATCTAGCGCGATGGTGCGATGGCGCGATGGTGCGATCGTTAAGATGTAATGAAGAATTAAATCTTATTCGCCCGGAAATTGTCAGGGGCATACATAAAGAATTTTTGTCCGCCGGAGCGCAAGTTTTGGAAACGAACACGTTTGGGGCTAACAGGATCGTTCTGGCTGAGCATGGCTTGGCCGATAAATTGCGAGAAATAAATTTTGCGGCGGTGAAGATTGCAAAGGAAGCCATTCATGGCGCCGTCATTGCGAGCAAAGCGAAGCAATCCAGTGAACAAACGAGATTGCCGCGCCGAAGCACTCAAAGGATTGAGTGCTCGGCTCGCAATGACAAACAGTTTTTTATTGCTGGCGATATCGGCCCCACAAGCAAGCTGCCGACGCTGGGCCATATTTCATTTAAAGAGATGGCGGAGGCTTATAAAGAACAGGCCTCAATTCTTATAGAAGCTGGAGTCGATATCCTGCAGGTTGTGACGTGCCAGGATATTTTGCAGGCTAAAGCGGCGGTGATAGGATGCAAAGAGGCGCTGTCATTGCGAGGGCGAAGCCAGAAGCAATTCCCCGTTGTCAATTGTGTTACTGGAGATTGCTTCGCTGACGCTCGCAATGACTCGCAAGTCCCCATTGTTGTTACAATTACCATCGAATCATCCGGCACGATGCTTTTAGGAACTGAAATCGGAGCGGCGCTTGCTTCTATTGCATCTCTCGGCGTGGATGCGTTCGGCTTGAATTGCGCGACCGGCCCCGCCGAAATGGAGGAACATCTAAGATATCTTTCCGATTATTCGCCGATTCCAATTGCGGCGCTTCCAAACGCAGGCCTGCCGGAGATAAAAGACGGAAAAGCGCATTATCCCCTTCAGGCCGATGAGTTTGCGGAATGGATAGAATATTTTGTCAAAGAACTCGGAGTGCAGATTGTAGGCGGATGCTGCGGAACAACGCCGGAGCATATTGGTGCGATGGCCAAGAAAGTGTCTGTCATTGCGAGGAACGAAGTGACGAAGCAATCTCCAGAACACAGTGAGTACTTGAGATTGCCCCGCCGAAGCACTCAAAAGATTGAGTGCTCGGCTCGCAATGACACAATTTCCAGCCTCTACACCGCTACTGCTATCGATCAAGAGCCCCGCCCTCTTATTGTCGGCGAACGGATGAATATTAACGGTTCAAAAGAATTTAAGGAGCATATTCTCGCCGAAAATTTTGATGCCGCGAGCAAGATGGCAAAAAGGCAGGCCGACGGCGGCGCCCACGTTTTGGATTTATCTATTGCTTATGCAGGAAGAGATGAAGTTAAAGACATGTCCGAAATCGCAAAACTTTTAGCAACTGCAAGCCCTCTTCCTATTATGATTGATTCTACAAACCCCGCTGCAATTGATGCTGCGCTTTCTCATATAGGCGGAAGATCGATAATAAATTCCATAAATCTGGAAGACGGCGGAAAAAAGGCGCTGCAAATTTTGGAACTTGCAAAAAAACATGGGGCAGTCCTTGTTGCTCTTACTATCGATGAAGAGGGGATGGCCATAACCGCCGATAAGAAAATTGCGGTTGCAAAGAGATTGATTGAGTTTTGCGCCGGCAATGGATTTGACGGCGAAATTTTTATCGATCCTCTTACATTTACTCTTGCGGAGCCGAAAGCCGCCGAATTTGGCAGCGGAAGAGAAACTCTGGAAGCCATAAAACAATTATATAATTCGCGGCAAAAAAACCAACGTACTAACGTACCAGCGTACCAACGTACTATTCTCGGCATAAGCAATATTTCTTACGGGCTTAAAAAAGAGGCCCGCCGCGTTTTGAACAGCGTTTTTCTCCATGAAGCGGTTGCTGCGGGACTTGATGCCGCGATTGTTCACGCGGGGCAGATACTTCCCCTGCATAATATAGAAAAAGAGGCGTTAAACCTTGCGCTGGATCTTATTCATTGCAAAAACAAAAATGCGCTGCATAATTTTCTAAGCTATTTTGAAACGACGGCGGTGAAAAAAACCGTTGTTTTGGAAAAGAAAAAATCTCCTCGAGAGCGGCTGGAAGCTGCAATTGTGGACGGCGATAAAAGTTTTATTGAAGAATCCGCCGCTGAGCTTCTAAAGGATATTCCAGCCACCGAGATCGTCAATAAAGTTCTCCTACCCGCGATGCAAAAGGTCGGCGAAATGTTCAGCAGCGGAGAGACCGTTCTTCCTTTTGTTCTTCAATCGGCTGAAGCAATGAGATGCGCGATCGATTTTTTATCTCCCCATCTTGGAAAATCGGAAAGCATGAAGCGAGGAACGATTGTTCTTGCGACGGTGAGGGGAGACGTTCACGATATAGGGAAAAATCTGGTCGATATAATTTTATCCAACAACGGCTATAAGATAATCAACCTCGGCGTGAAGCAGACGATAGACGCCGTTTTGAAGGCCGCTGCGGAACACAATGCCGATGCGATAGGTTTATCGGGGCTGTTGGTGCAATCATGCCTTGTGATGAAAGAGGATCTTTCGGAGATGAATCATCGCAAAGTGAATCTGCCGGTCATATGCGGCGGCGCGGCCTTGACGAAAAAATTTGTCGATCACGATTTGCAATCCGTCTATAACGGCAAAGTTTATTACGCGAAAGACGCGTTTGAAGGATTGAAGATAATGAACAGCCTATGATCCCCCCATTTTACGGCACAAAAGTTGTTACCGACATCAAGCTGGATGATATTTATCCGTTAATAGATACGCACGCGCTTTTTACCGGAAGATGGCAGTTCAGGAGGACAAAGGCATCCGAGGAGGCCTATCAGGAAATTTTAAAGCAAAAAGCATGGCCGGCGTTTGAAGAATGGAAAAAACGCTGCAAAGACGAAAAAATTTTAGAGTCGAAGGTTGCGTATGGGTATTTTGATTGGAAAGTTAGTAAGATGGTAAGATGGCAAGATGGTAAGATAGCCGGGCAGCAAATTATTCCACTCCAGCTGGTCACCGTCGGAAGCAAAGTGGCCGAAAAATGCGCATGGCTATTTGCCTCGCACAAATATACGGACTATCTTTTCCTTCATGGCTTGGCTGTGGAAACGACCGAGGCGCTTGCCGAATATTGGCATAGGAAAATATTGCGCGAGCTGAATATCCCTTTTAATGCCGGAAAACCTTTGCCTGTCGGCGCGCGCATTTCCCCAGGTTATCCCGCATGGCCAAATCTTGCCGATCAAAAAGAGTTATGCCGCCTGCTCGGATCAGAGCGGATAAGCGTAAAAGTATCCGACACTTACCAGCTGGACCCTGAATATTCCACAAGCGCGATGATTGTTTTGTGATGGGATAAATCTCACCATTTTAGCCTCAAAACATTAGACGACTCATTTAATAGTCAATAAAATCAATAACATATAATTTACTCCGTCTTGTTTAAGTGGCATGGAAGTTGCTTAAGAATAAACGAAGGACTTTTTTGCACCTTATTTTAGGCGAGCGAACCATCTGGCTTTGCCAGTGGTGAGCGAAAGGGGTGCGGGGGGAAGGAGTCCCGAGCTTGTCGAAGGACGAGTCGTTCCCCCCGGCTGAATGTGAGGTATAAGTTTGGCAGGAAAAGTAGACAATTCGTTAATAAAATCAGGCACTAACGTTGATGTATGCCTTGAGCCTGAATTAACTTCTGGTGGGGGATTAACTCCGTCTTGTGAAATGACTCCGTCTGATGTTTCTACTGATGTTTCAACCTCGGAGACGGGCATCGGCCAGTCCGATATCTCTAATTTTTCGGCCGAAGCGGAAGAGAAGAAATGCCTAATGCCAAACGATAGCGGCCCC
>JACPAJ010000084.1 GCA_016180865.1 Deltaproteobacteria bacterium | reverse complement strand
CGTCACCGACGAGGTGATCTTCCGGCATCTGGCGGGTGAGCGGGACGCCCAAGGGCGGGCTTTTGTCATGGGCGTCTATCCCATGCTGCCGGACGAGACTTGTTGGTTCCTCGCCGCCGATTTCGACAAGACGTCTTGGATGCAGGATGTCGCGGCGTTCCGCGATACCACGCGTATGAAAGGCGTGCCTGTTGCGGCTTCGCCGGTTAAAGGTGAGCTCGTTACCCCGACCGGAGCTGCTATTTTAAAGACAGTTGCCAAAGATTTTGGCGCGAACCAAATAACAAAGATAAAAAAAACCGGTTACGGCCACGGCGACAATCATTTTAAAGGACTGCCTAATTCATTGCGGCTGATTATAGGCGAAGGAGAGAAATTAATCGTCATAGAAACAAATATCGACGACATGAATCCGCAGATTTATGATTATGTGATCGAGCGTCTTTTAAAGGCAGGCGCGCTTGATGTCACAGTCAGGCCTGTAATAATGAAAAAACGCCGCCCGGGCGCGGAGTTGAAAGTATTGGCCGCCGAAACTCTTAAGAAGAAGCTAATTGAAATAATTCTGCGTGAAACGACGACCTTCGGCGTCCGTTATTATCCTGTGGAAAGAGAGATTTTAGACCGCGAGATAAAAGCAGTTAAAACCAAATATGGCGTTATCAGAGCAAAGCTCGGCTTCTTCAACGGCCAAGAAATCAAAGCCATGCCTGAATACGAAGACTGCAAAAAAATCGCGGCTGCAAAAGGAATTCCGTTATTTCACGTCATCAAATCCTAAGTACGGCATTCCTTGTTCGGCTTGTATCCATGAAGTAGAGGAACAACCCTGCGTGTCAGTATCCAGCCATAAAACGCCGTCGGCGTTAAAACATCCATTAGGCGCAATTTGACCATTATTCCCTAACGGAGCTGAATAACCTTCAAAATGATAGCTCCATAATTGCTTATCAGATGCGGCGGCAGAACAATTATCACCCCAGCAAAAATCTGAAATAACACCTGAGTTATCTGCGGGATTAAAAATATAAACCTTGAATTCTTCAACAGCCCAGCCGTCACCACCGGCATTAAAAAATTGAAATTTCGGAGCGACTGTAAGATTCTTGGGGAAATCGCTGTAAGTCACTACAATTTTCTTCTTTTTGCCTTCTACTAAATAATTTTTCCAGGAACTGACATTTATTTTTTTACCCGTGCCGTCTATTTCTGGAAACTTAAAATTAAAATAAACATCATCTTCCGTGCCGGCGTTATCAATGCTTGCTGTTGTTACATCAAGAACTACGACTAAATCACTTTTTAAACTAAACTTAGCGCTCTTGTAAGAGTGAACATATCCATCATACACGATCGGGCTGGAGTAAAGAATATTTACGCCATTTTTGGTAGTTGCCGATATTTCAATCGCTTCAATGTTCCACTCCGGCGTTTTGCCAATCTCTTTTACAAGATCAATTTGATAATGATCGAGCTTTTTTAAATCTTCAAGCGTAAAAAGTTCGTTACTTGAAACATAACTTGTTTTACTGCCATCAGATATTTTAACAAAAAAATCATCTAAAGAACCCTTTTCAAGTGAAGCCTTAGAGCATGGCGCAAAACCGTCGCAGCTTGGCGGCATTGCTGTGCCATATATTTCGTAACTATCTTTAAAATCACTGCCGTCAGTTTTTCCTATAAAATATACTTTCGACGCATTATCTTCGCATGTTTTATTTTTGCAAAACTTCAACGCAAAAATCGCATCCGTCCCTGCTCCGTTATAATCCGCTGTCTTTATCTTTAAGCCTATCCTTTGAACTATCGGCGATGGCGGTGCCTGTTTGACAGAACATTTACCCTCTGCATCGATAGTCCCCTTCACTCCGTCAATTTCACATGTGTTTGTTGGTTCATTAACAACTTTAGCAAGACATTGCCCACTTATGCAAACCGTACCTAGGCTATAGGTATCACAGTCCTGCTGAACTACGCATGCGCCAGGTTCTTTAAGAACAACTATTTTCCCCCCCGGCAGCCCTCCGCCAAGGCCGCTAATCATCGTGCAAGTTCCATTAAGGCATGTAAATCCTGTTCCGCAAGCAGGCGTACATTCACCTGTCAACGTTACGCCTTCTTTTTGTCTTGGACTTAAACCGGCTCCCATCCAAATGCATACTTCATTTATAGACACATAGCCTTGACCACACTTCTTTGTATCTTTTGTTCCACCCTCTTTACCGTTTTCGCCGCCGCCCGGAGCTACCTCGCCGCTATCGCCTTCGGCAGGAAGCCCGCCTGCAGGCAGGCCGCCTCCTCCGTCAATTTGAACATTCACGCTTCCTCCAACTGCAGCTCCGGCTACTGTGCCGGCGTCAACTCCATCCGGAAGTTTAAATGCAAGACACTTCCCTTCCTGGCATATTTCGCCGCTTTTGCAGCCTGAGTTATCAACACATTCCGGTTTATCCCGTACGCCGCATACTCCATCAACGCAGTTTTGGTTTTCTCCGCAATCGGCATCTGCAACGCATTCAACTTTTATTTTCTCCACGCATATTCCATTGACGCAGTTCTTGCCATTACTGCAATCACCTTCCGTTTTGCACCCGCCCGGAGGCACAACAATATCTTGAATAACGGACGAAATGCATTTTCCGTTTTCGCATTTTAGCCCTTCCGCGCAATCGGCGTTGCTGGAGCAACTTGTAAGAAAAGCGGCCGAAAGTTCATTAGTCACCTTTCCCGGCGCGCTTTCGTGGCAGGCCGATAAAATAAGACTGGTAAAAGCTATAAAAGTTATTCCAATATTTTTCATAATATTACCTCCATTACGATACTGTTGAAACAGGTCTGTCATTCCTGCGAAAGCAGGAATCTAGTCCAATTAAACTTACTGGATCCCTGCCTCCGCAGGGATGACAAGCATTTTTTAACACCCTCAGTATAACATTATACAAAAACCATGCCATTATACGGCGTGTGAGGATAGTGCCATAAACTATCAGTTATTTCAATAAGATTTGCTTATCTGCCGATTTTTTGGATATATTGTGGGTTTGAGAAAAATGGTGCGTTTTGTCAGCATATTGACATCGCCATTAAGTGTCGGACACTTATCGACGATTTTCTTCAATAAGTGTCCGACACTTAGGGGGAGTGGTGAAGAATAGAGCAATCAAAATCGATAAATTGGTCTACGGCGGAAAAGGCGCCGGCTTTGCAAATAAAATGCCGGTCTTTATTCCAATGACCGTCCCGGGCGATGAAGTTGAATATAAAATTACGCGCCAATTTAAAAATTACGCGGAAGGTTCGCTCATAAAAATATTAAAACCGTCGCCGAATCGCATTCTGCCGAAATGCCCGTATTTTGGCAGGTGCGGCGGCTGCCAGTGGCAGCACATCGGCTACGCCGCGCAGATTCTGTGGAAGCAGCTTATTGTTGAAGAACAGCTGCGGCGGATCGGAAAAATCTTCGAGCCAAATGTTTTGCCGACAATTCCTTCGCCAAATATTTGGAACTATCGCAACCGCGTACGCTTGCATAAAGATAAAGACGGACGCGTCGGTTTTTATGCCGCCGGCTCGCACGAAATTATTGAAATCGATGAATGTTTAATATCTCTCTGTCATCCCCGTGAAAACAAGGAAGGATTTACCCAGATCAACACCTTCCAAAATAAAAATCTGCAAAATTTAGTTGCTGACCTCGTAAAGACATCAGGCGCAAATACGGTTCTTGAGCTTTATTGCGGCAACGGCAATCTCACTTTTGCAATCGCAAAAAACGCGCGGGAGATTACGGCGGCCGATTCGGATAAGCGTGCGATAAATAATGCATGTCATTCCTGCGAAAGCAGGAATCCAGTGCATTCAATGGATCCCCGCTTTCGCGGGGATGACACAAACATTACCTTCATCTGCCAAAGCGCACAAGCCGCAGCGAAACATTTTGCTAAAAATAAGAATGTCGATTGCGTAGTATTGGATCCTCCGCGCGACGGATGCAAAGATATTATAGAAGACCTTTTACGCCTGAAACCGGCGTCTATTATATATGTTTCCTGCAACCCTTCAACTCTCGCGCGCGATATCGCGATGCTCATTAAAGGAGGCTACTTTCTGAAACAAGCCCAGCCGATAGACATGTTTCCGCAAACTTACCACATCGAAACCATTGCTTTCCTTAATCGGGGTCAGGTTTAACTTTTTAACTTATTTCAATTGAACATCAATAAGTTAAAAAGTTAAACCTGACCCCGATTTATAGCGTTGCAATGTTCCAATATCATTCCAATAGCCCTTGTGAACGAACGTATAGACGGGCAATCTTGCCCGAAGAAGCTTTTTATAGCCCGATTCAATCAGGCAGGATGGCTTTTTAAGAAATTTAAAAATGATCGGTTCCAATATCTGCACGCCGCAGAACATATATTTTCCGCAAATCACTTTTTTCAGATCGATATCGATTAATGTGTCGGAATTAATCACCACAAACGGCCCGCCATTTAAAAACCGTTCCGCGTTTTTTATTCCGCCGCCTGTGCCTAAAATTTTAGGTTCATGTAGATAACGAATTTTAAGCCCGTAGCGCCGGCCGCTTCCGACATATTTTTTTATCTGCCCGCCCAAATAATGGAGGTTTATAATAACATTTGTTATTCCGGCTTTTTTAACACGCGCCAGAGAAAAGTCGATCATCGGCCTGCCATTGACAGGCAGCAACGGCTTTGGCGTCTTGTGCGTCAGCGGCCTTAAACGTGTGCCGAGGCCGGCGGCTAAAATCATTGCGCGAAAATTATTTAAATTCCGGGACATATTTTTTTAGTACGTTAGCAAGTCCGTACGCCTGCCCCGAGCTTTGTCGAGGGGTTAGTACGTTAGCATGCTCAAATGCATTTTTAATATATCTTAAAGAAGTTGGAATATATTGCAAAAAGTTCGGGTTCTTTTTTACGCGGTCGATGTAAACAAACCGGCCGGCGTCTTTCATTTTGCGCTGAAGGGTGACAAGGTGAAAATGCGCAATTATGTCATTGCAAGCGACCTGCCCGCCTCCGGCAGACTCCTCGCAATGACAGCAATAATATTCGATCAGCTTTTCAACCAATCCCCAATCCAGCTCCACATACGAATCCCGCAAAAGCGCGACAAGATCATAAATATACGGGCCCTTCAGCGCGTCCTGAAAGTCTATCATCGCCAAAGAATTATCGGAGCGCACGATCAGGTTCCTGCTTTGAAAATCGCGGTGAGTGAAGGTGTAAGGCATTTTCACGATTTCAGCAGTTATCTTTCTTGTAGCATTTTCAAAAAGCTTTCTATCGGATGATTCCATCGGTTTGCCAAAGCGCGCTTCAATAAGATATTCCCTGAAATGGTCGAACTCCCAGTTTAAAAGCGTTGCATCAAAAGAACGCTGCATCGCAACGCATTTCTCTTTTTCAGCGCAAAGCGATGTTCTTCTTTGAACGTCTGCCAACAGGTCAATCGCTTTTTTATACCATTTCTCCTGCGCCTGCGCCAGAGGCGCATCCGCCTTCGGCTGGGGCTGTTTCGCGTCTTTAACATATTTTGCGAACATGCCGTCTCCCAAATCTTCTAATATCATCAGCCTGTTTTTATCGTCGTATTTATAAATCGACGGGACGGGAAGATTTAAGGATGAAAGGAAACGCTGAATATTTATAAACGGCAGCTCTTTATGAACCCCTTTAAAATTAGTAATTTCTTCAGAAGCGCTTGATTTGCCGGAGGGCATCTGCATTACAATTCGCGTTTCTCCGTTATCCAAAAACGCGCGATAATATGCCCTGTATGACGCGTCGCCGTGAAGCTTGACGACATCTGTGACGCCGGCCTTTAAAATTTTTTCCAAAATATCTTTCATTCGTTTATTGTAAATGAAACGTTTGCATTGCTCGTATTTGAAAAAACCGTCACATAAACCGGCGCGTCGCCAACGCTGACGCCGTCCGGAACCGTTGCAGTAAGAGATTCCAATTCGCCTTCGACTGCGGGAGAGACCTCCGCATAGCTAGCGGCAACTGCCTCCTCACCGCCAAATGAAATAATATTGCTCCCTGCTTCGGCGGAAAAACCGAATCCGAGTATTGTGACGGTGTCACCCGCTTTGCCGTTAGCGGGATCGATCCTATGAACGTACGGCGACAGTTGCATCGGCACAGTGCTGTCAAATTCCAGAGACACTCCGCC
>JACPAJ010000083.1 GCA_016180865.1 Deltaproteobacteria bacterium | reverse complement strand
TTCGATCTTCGCCCCCATCTTGATCAGGAACTCTCCCAACGCCGTGATCTCCGGCTCCATCGCTGCGTTATCAATGACGGTCGTTCCTTTGGCAAGCGCTGCCGCCATCATAATATTTTCCGTGCCTGTCACGGTTACACCATCAAAATTTATTGTCGCTCCGTGCAGCCTTTTTGATTCTGCGTTGATATATCCCTCATCAAGTTTGATTTTTGCTCCCATCGATTCGAGCGCTTTTAAATGAAGATTTAACGGCCTTGCGCCGATTGCGCAGCCTCCGGGGAGAGACACATGCGCTCTGCCGAACCTTGCGAGCATCGGCCCCAGAACAAGGGAAGATGCGCGCATTGTTTTAACGATATCGTATGGGGCTTCGGGTTTATTTGCATGAGACGTGTCGATTGATATTGTTCCTGAACCGGCTGTACAGACAGCGCCGGTATGCGCAAGCAGTTTCCGCATCGTCCTGACATCCGCGACCTGCGGAATGTTAGCCAGTTCATGCGTTCCGGACGCAAGAATGGACGCCGCCATGTTAGGCAGAGCGGAATTTTTTGCGCCGCTTATCTGCACAACACCTTTTAATTTCTTACCGCCTTTAATAATGAGTTTATCCATAAATCAACTGGTTACAGGAGATTGCTTCGTCGCTTGCGCTTCTTCCTCCAAACTGCCGGCGGACAGGCGCAATGACAAGGCAATTAGTATTCGGTCGACTCCCCCATAATCCTTTATAATATTTGCTTCATCATAATGCCCATCATCGCTAATAATTTTTTTCACAGAATCGGCCTGCCCATCCCCAATTTCCATCGCAAGCAAGCCGGCTGGTTCCAAAAATCGATGAGCATTATCTATTATCTCTCTTATAATTGCAAGCCCGTCGGCGCCGGCAATAAGCGCATTTTTTGGCTCATAATCGCGGACCTCGGGCTGGAGCATTGCCCATTCATCCTCGCGAATATATGGAGGATTGGAGATGATAAGATCGTATTTTCGTGTTTTAGTGTTTTCGTGTTTTAGTAAAGGCTCAAAGAGATTGCCGCAAATAAGTTCAATGCGGTCTTTCCATTTTTCAGTATTCTGCCGCGCTATTTCCAGCGCTTTTTCCGAAATATCGATACCGATGAAATTAGCGGCCGGCAGCTTATCGGCAAGCGCTGCAATAATGCATCCGCTGCCGGTGCAGAGATCTAAAATAGTACGTTGGTGCGTTGGTGCGTTGGTGCATTGGTTTATAATATTTAGAATATGTTCAACTAAGAGTTCTGTTTCAGGGCGGGGGATAAGAACCTCCGGCGTTACTTTTATGGGGACTCCAAAAAAATCCTGTGTGCCGATTATGTATTGCAAAGGTTCGCGCTTAATGCGGCGCTGAATAAAACTCTTGAATAAAGCAAGCTCATTTTCTTTGACGGCCTTATCGAATGAAAGATACAAATCGATTCGCCTAATGTTTAACACATGCGATAATAAAAGCTCCGCATCAAGCCTTGGATTTGGAATCGAGTGCTTTGCAAAATATTCGGTTGTCCACTCGATGAGTTTAAGGATGGTCCACATGTTTAACCGCTCTTCATGGCTTCTGTCTGGTAATGTGTTCTTAATGTTGTGATAAATTCATCAAGCTTTCCTTCCAGCACCTGATCCAGCTGATATATAGTCAGCCCGATTCTATGGTCGGTAACCCTGTTTTGGGGAAAGTTGTATGTTCTTATCTTCTCGCTTCGGTCGCCCGTGCCGACGTAGGATTTTCTGGTTGCTCTTTCCAACTTTTCCTGCTCCTCGATTTTTTGCTCAAGCAGCCGGCTTCGGAGGAGCTTCAGCGCCTTGGCCTTATTTTTCAGCTGTGAGCGCTCTTCGCGGCAGACCACAACCATTCCGCTCGGAATATGCGTAATTCTGACGGCCGAGTCGGTCGTGTTTACTCCCTGTCCGCCGGGACCGCTTGCCCTGAAGACATCTATCTGAAGATCTTTTTCATTTATAGCGACATCAACCTCTTCGGCTTCCGGCATGACCGCAACGGTTACGGCAGATGTGTGTATCCTGCCGCTTGCTTCCGTCTTTGGCACGCGCTGCACGCGATGGACGCCGCTTTCGTATTTTAAATTGCTATAGACGTTTGTGCCGTCTATCATGGCGATTATTTCTTTAAAGCCTCCGATTCCGGTTGGATTTGAGTCCATGATTTCCACTTTCCATCTTCTGCTTTCGGCAAAGCGCGAGTACATTCTGAAAAGATCGGAGGCGAAAAGGGCCGCCTCATCGCCGCCGGTTCCCGCCCTTATTTCAAGGATGATGCTCTTTTCATCGTTCGGGTCTTTTGGAAGGAGCAGAACTTTCAGATGCTGGATAAGATGCGATTGCTTTTCTTCAAGATGGGCGATTTCATCTTTGGCAAGTTTTCTGAGTTCATCGTCCTTTTCGTTCTGCAATATATGCTTATTTTCAGCGAGCTCCCTGGTTGCTTTTTTATATTCGCGATATGTGTTTACGAGCTCGGTAAGGGACGAATGTTCTTTTGCGGTTTTTTGATAGAAAGGCTGATTGGAAACTATTTCCGGCTTTGAAAGCTCCGCTGCAAGCTCTTCGTATCTCTTTTCAACTGCATCCAATTTGGTAAACATATTAAAAACAAAACCCACCTGGAAAAACGAAATCCAAGTGGGTTTCTAATTCGGCTTTTCATGCACAAAAATGAGGGGACATTATGCGCACTTAAAGCCAAAAAAACTAATGTTTTGCGTCAGCTGTTTTCTCTTTCTCTTTCTTTTTCCCCGTTGCGCCGGCATAACGCTTCTTGAATTTTTCAACTTTACCCGCAGAATCGATGATCTTTTGTTTTCCGGTGAAGAAGGGATGGCATGAGGAGCAAAGTTCAACCGACAGGTTTTTGCCTAAAGTCGAACTTGTTTTGATATTATTTCCGCACGCACAACTGATTGTAATTTCACTGTATTTTGGGTGTATTTTTTCTTTCATATCGGGGCTTGCTAGCACAGGCTTTTTCTTATATCAAGCTTAAAAAATATTCGCTTTCTTTTTGCTTTGATTTACCTTCAGGCTTTTATGAGTTTAGTTCTTGAATTTACTGGGGTTTTTGCTTGAGTTTCAGCTTTATTTTTAGGAGCGGCGCCGATTATCTTATCGAGATATGCGAGCCTCATATCGTCGCTGATATTGTGCGGACGCGCTTTGGCTCCTGCTTCAAGATTTTTCACCGCTTTTTGATGAGAAAAAAGTTTGCCGCCGACAAACTCCGCGTTTGAAGAAAAAACCTCAACAGCTTTTTCATTCACTTTTTCTTCCCTGCCGAAGGAATATTTTGAACGCTGATTCGTTGCCTCGGTATGGCCGATTGTGTTTGTGAAGTTCTGCCGTCTTTCGCCGTAAGTGGCGCCGACTTTCTGCTGTTCGCTCTGCCTTGCTCCGGATGAAATCGGCTTATGTGAATTGTTGATCGCCATAGTTTAAAAAATTAATTAAGAAGCCCGATTTTTTCCGCCATGCCCAATATTGCCGCTGCCGCATTGTCTTCAAGAAGATCCAGATATTTTGACTTTTCTATCCTGTCCCAGAATTCCTTTTCGCTGATTGTTTCAACGTCGAAATCTACCGACCTATAAGCCACATTGTTTGTGGCTTTGCGTGTGATCTGGTTTATCACAAGATGGCCGTCGCGGTCGTAGTGCTTTCTGAATTCAGGGCGCGTGTGGAGCGGGCACTCATTTTCAATGAGTATTTCGAAAATCTTTATTAATTCTTCTCTTGTCCATTTTTTATTCATAGTTTACGCCTTTTTTTGTTCATTGATGCCTTTTTTAAGATGGGCGCCTGCAACATCGGCTGCAAAGCTGACCCCGAATGTTTTAGATAGCTCAACAAGAGCGTTGCCAAAGTTTATTGCTGACGCAAGTTTCGGCACGGCTGCGGTTGCCGCAAAACGCGCGGCGCTTCTCAAAACCTGCTGGCCCGCATCGCCTTTAAAAAGTTTATGGAGTTTCTGGGCAAGCGCTTTAACATCATCCGCCGAGGCAACTGCTTTTGTGCCGCCCGGGGCCGTCGCTTCAATGCGCCCCTCAGATGCCGCCATCGTTTGGATACTGATTGAATTAAGAATTGATTCTATTCCCATATATTTTTCCCTTGTTAAATAACTCTCCCCGCAGTCTCATTATAGCAAGTGATGTGCCAAATGGAGTGGCTGGTGATTAGTGGCTGGCGATTGGGAAAACCATATTAATATCAATTGGTTATATGCTATTTATTTTGACTTAGCGCCAATCACTAGTCACCAACCACTGTCTTTTCGGGGTCAAAATTCCCCATTCTTCCGTTGATTTCCCCCTTTCTTAAAAATAGTACGCAACTTATGTGTAGACAGGCCGATAAGCGTGATATACGCCGAAATATAGGCTAACTAGCAAGGAGACAAATATATGGCAAAACCGACGAATCCTACACAAATTGTAATTGGTGTTACTCAGGTGGATATGGAGGGTAGAATCAGAGCGATGAATTATGTGCATGTTAATGATGAATCAAACCCTGGAATGAGCGTTTTTGATGCCC
>JACPAJ010000082.1 GCA_016180865.1 Deltaproteobacteria bacterium | reverse complement strand
TTAATTTTGCCCTTGCTTGGTCGTGTAATGCGTACTAGAGGTATTAAAAATAGGAGGTAATATATGAGCTATGAATATAGCACCACGTTTTGGTGGGATGCTTCGTTCAGGCCGTATGTTGGGGGTTATTTAGATGAAAGCGGGCTTGGCGGCCCTATGACCGGAGTTGAGGGGGGATATTCCTATAAATTAACGGAAAAGCAATACGCCGGATATTCTGAATGGAAGGGGCTGGAATTCCTTCTTTTTGGCGAAGTTAACCCTGGTGAAACCGAACATTGGGCCACAGGCGCACATGTACGCGCAAAAAAATATCGCACCTATGGCTCCATCGCCGCCGGAACCGGCTTTAGCGTAAGAAATATTGACCCTGACAAAACGGACCCTTCCTATGGCTTTCCGCTTGATGTTCAGTTTGGAACATTGGGCGATTCCCTGATTATCAGCGCCGGCGTTTCAATTTATCTCGGAGCTGATTCCAGAAACTACGTCGCTGAAATAAAAGGCGGCTTTGATCTTTTCAAACTGATGGGAATATTCGACGCTCTGCTTCACGTCGGCAATTGAGGTTTATTTTTCGCAGTTGATTGTCACAAATTCGTCATCTGTCTGAAAATGTTCGGTGTGGTGCTCTGAATGATCATCCCAGACCATCAGGCGGATTTTATATTTGCCTGGAATGTCGGGGCATGTGTAGTCAACAGTTATTCCTTCTTTATCTTTGTCGTCGTCCGCTTCGTCATCTTTATCCTTGTCGTAATCCTGACCGTTATTTTTACCTTTTAACATATCAAAATCCCAATAATATTTTGCAATTTTCCCATCCGAATCGGATGAACCCTTAGCCCTGAGTGTTAATGTTTTCTTAACCTTTTCGGTGCACTCGCTCTTCCCCGCTTCATTAGCTGGCGCGTCCTTACGGACACAAGAAGCATCCGCAACCGGATTATAATAACGATGCACAAATTCGTCCCACAGCGTTTCGGAAACAAAGCGGAAATTCGGAACAGGAGGCAGTGGATGGTCTTTAGCAGCTGTTGCATCTGTATCAGGGGCATAAATCATCTGGTCTTTATGATCCGGAGAAAGCGGCGTGTCAAAAGATGCCGGATCGTTAGCTGAAATAGCTACCCATTCTAACGGCGTATGAGCTCTTGGGAAATAAATGGAAAGCCCTTTGGCATCCGGATGTCCCTTGCCTGAAAAATTGGCTATGACCACCTTTTCGACAAACTCTTTTACTTTTTCCGCATTTGTCTTCCATTGCGGCGCAATTTTATCGTCATGCTCGATTTTATCTGCCAAACCATGCAAATCGCGGTAATCGGACCTGTATTGGGGAAAGGCAGCGGTAAAAATCCGCGAAAAACTTTCAACGCTTCCGGTGCCGCCCTTGATAATATCTTTAATCCGGCGCTGGACGTTATCGTCAACAACGTCATGGACCGACTTGGCTTCGCCATAATCCTCCAGCCCGTCCGTTAATTCTTTGGCAAATTGAGATACAGTGGAAATGAGATTCGTAAAATTACTGCCGTTCAAATTCAAAGCGCTGAATGTCCAATCCTGAAATTTTGCATTTGCTTTTTCAATGGCCGCATATTTATCGCCTATCGCTGTGGCGCTGTCTATCGCCAACTTTTTAGCTGAAGTGCCCGGGTCGGTCTCCATCTTTTCTATTATTAATGACCATGGCCATGTCCCCTGATTCGTTGCCCAGACTGATTCCTGCGATGCAATCATATATCTGACCTTTTCTCTAATCTGCAACGCGACTTCAATGCTTCCCATCATGCACGATTGAAAACCTAAAACGCTGATATCAGGCCCATCAAACAACGCATCGCGGAGCTCATTCATCGTAAGCCGGTCGTTATGCCCTTTTTCAAGCTCCAAACGGTCGAAAAAATCGACCGCCAATCCCTTCCAGCCGTTGGAATGCCCCCATATTATGAGATAGTAGCGGTTGGCCGGAAATTTTTCCGTTGCAAGTTTTAGAAAATTCGGCAGATAGCTGGGATCTCCGGTATTTGGCTCATCAATAAGCTGAACTTCGGAAACTATATCTTCCCCCTGGCTGGTGTTCCAATTTTTATCTTTTTTGACATATATCAGCGCCGAAGTTGATTGTTCCTTTGGCTTTGGATCCATATCCATCGTGGCGAAATCGGCATAAACAACAACATGGACATTTTTTCCGCTGCCGGCTTTTTCCATGTCGTTTATATCTTTATAATATCCAAACTTTTCCAGATCGTTATCGCCCGCCATGTAGATCAAAAGCGCCCATTCCTTTTTCTTTTTCTTCTTAATCTCATCTTGAATCGATAAAACGACCGGAGGAGATATAAAATTTTCGGCCCCCAAAGTTATGCCGAACGAATCTATTCCGCCAAGCGCGTGCCAGTCCGCCGATGCGTTTGTGTCCGTTGAATAGCGGTCCCTGCCAATTGAATCGCCCTCCGCGACGAAAACAGGCGTCAGCGTTGTGTCCTTCTGTGCCGCGCCTGACGTATCAAAAAAATCGCCTGCCTGCCAGATTCCGGCCGTCTTTGCATGATTGAATGCATGCCCTTCCGCAATTTCGCCGGCATCGCTATAGGCGACAAAATCTTCAATCGTTTCCGTGCTCGGCTCTCCGGAATAAAGTGCCGCTTCATCTCTGCTGTTGTCGAACGGTTCGGCAGCAGGTCCGTTAAAAAAGTGCGCGGCGCCGTTAATGAATGTGTCGTCATTTGTGCCGTGCCCGAAATGGACTGCTAAATATGAGCAAGGCGGCATTGTCCAATCGGGAAGCGTTGCAAGCGGAACGGCTTCTCTGTTTGTTAGCGTAAATCCGCCGACATTTTGAGGTTCAGGACTTTTGTTAAAGAGTTCAACCCACTCAAGGCCGGCATCGGCTCCAACCGGATCGTAAAGAATTTCATTTATTTTGAGGCCGGTTTCTTCCGGGGGAATATATAAGCAAGGTGAAGAAACGGTTTCGGGAGAATCAGCGAAAGCATCGGCAGTTTGGCCGGACGCTTCGGCGAAAACTCCGTCGCCCGCGGTCGCATCGCCTAAAACAGGATTGCTTGCCTCGCTGCCGCAGTTCAACATGAAGAGCGAAAGAAATCTTTCGGCAACAGTCAGCCATGCAGAGGCCGCGTCTATTTTTTGGCGCGAATCGGACATACAGGCGCAGATATAGTTGACTGTCATTAAAATGGCAACCTGTTTGTCCGCAATCCCCTGACATCCAAAAGTGGCAGTAATTGTTTTTTGTTGAAATTATTTGAGAAGTATATATAAGTGTGCGCAGTTTTTGCCCGTCACTAAAACGTTGGCGGGCCTTCGGCAGGAGTAGCTTCCGCCAGAGGCGGACCAGCCTCCGGCTGGCAGTGGAATTGATGAAAAGTTAATAAGCAGGAGTAGCTCAGTGGTAGAGCGTCACGTTGCCAACGTGAAAGTCGCGGGTTCGACACCCGTCTCCTGCTCAAGATGGCTGTTACGACGAAGCGTAAGCGAAGGAAGTTACAGCCATCTTGTCCGCCAAGTAGTAGTGGCGGACCAAAATTACGGGCACTTACAGTTTATGTGAGTGCCTGTTTTTGTTTGCGGGGTCAATACTTCTAACGGGTTAAAAGTGAAAAGTCAATACTTGACCCCTGTTCCCTGACCCCTGTTCCCTGTTCTTATTAAGCTTGATCTTAATAATGCTGAAATTAGCTGTGTGCCCAATAAAAAGGGGTATGGTCATATCAATGGTTCTTTTCTGTAGCGTTTGATTTAGATGACGAGCCAGATATGCCGCAACTTTGTTTAGTGTAGAATCTTTCAACTCTTTAATGAGACTGAATTCTTCTTGCTTTGAACAATACACTAACCACTTATGCCAGCCTTTCTTTCTTGCAGAAAATGAAAAATCTCTTTTCTTTACCATTCCATCCATCCAAGTTAGCTTTCTAGAAAGTTATTTCTTTTTCTCGGCTTTCAAAAGCTTGACCACCTCACGATCAAAATCCGATTCAAAAGATTTATCCTGAATTAGACGATACTTTTCGAATTCGTTTTCGGCGAAAGTCTTTGCAACTTCAGCAGAAACCTTGCCCAAATTATCAAGGATATCCCTCTCGTTGAACTTTAAGAATGCATCGAGTTTCTTTGTCCAGTCTTCCATCGTCATGGGAATCTTGCGCTTGGCCTGATCTTCGGCATAGTCCAGATACATGGAGACAACGCGGTCAAGGGCTTCAATCTCGTCTTTGAGAAGGTAATTCTTCGCAACTGACACGTCACTTTTTAAAACCTTGCCCTTTGGCGCACGCTTCCACGTCATTAGGCCCATGTGTGGTTTCTTGCTATCAGCGCGTTGTTTGATAATTTCAGCCGCCGTATGGCCATGTATTGCGAAGTGCATCTTGTTTTGAACGGATGCGAAGAAGTTCTGTGTAAGCGAAGCCTCTGGATCGTAATCAACCGCGGTCGAATAGATGTCCGTGATTTTTTGATAGAATCTTCTTTCACTGGCCCTGATCTCTCGAACTTCTTCAAGCAGGTTATCGAAATAGTCTTTTCCCAAGAAGGCGCCGTTTTTCAGGCGTTCCTTGTCCAGCACATATCCC
>JACPAJ010000059.1 GCA_016180865.1 Deltaproteobacteria bacterium | reverse complement strand
AAGAGCTCTCCGCCCTCCCATCTCCTATATATCAAAAAGAGGTTCTAAAGGGAATCACACACACGGTAATAAACACTTCCCGTGGATGTCCATACGCCTGCGAATATTGCGCCGTGATCGAAAATTTTGGCCGGAATTTTCGATTTATCAATATCGAAAGGACCGTTGAATTGATAGAACAGACTCTTGCGCAATCACGCAAAACGATATTTTTCGGCGACGATAATTTCACCGCCATTCCCAGCAGAACCAAGCGCCTGATGGAAGAAATCTTGCGACGTGGAATCAAAATGCCGCCGTGGCTTGCGCAGGTGCGCGTTGAAAGCGCAGGCGACAAGGAACTGCTAAAGCTTATGAAACGCGCCGGCTGCGGGCGGGTGTGCATCGGATTTGAATCCATCAACGAAGAGACGCTTAAACTCTTCAACAAACATTCTTCGCTGGAAAAAAATACGCTAGCAATCGAAAGATTTCATGAAGCCGGCATATCGATACACGGCATGTTTATCATAGGAGCGGATACCGACACAAAAGAGACTATTAAAGAAACTGTTGGCTACGCGAAGAAGAATAGAATCGACACCGCGCAATTTACGCTGCTTGTTCCGCTCCCCGGAACAAAAACCACCGCAAAGCTTGAAGCGGCCGGAAGGGTAATATCTCACGACTGGCATTTGTACGACGGCCATCATATTCTGGTCCAGCCTAAAACAATACCGGCGCATGAATTGTATCAACTTTCAAGCGCGGCATGGCTGGAATTTTATTCCCTAAAGGAAGGAATCAAGCACCTCTTTTACGGCAATGATCACTGGTTCAATTTTTTGGTCCGCATCTGGGGCTCAAAACTGGCGCAAAAATTTATTGAAGAGAATTCATATTATCGCAAGGCTCTTGCATCGCTGGATGAATGGATCGATAAAAGAACCGGCGAATATGATCTCTGGCTGGCAAAAATAGACGGTATCGCAACCGATGCGAAAATTAATATAGAAGAAAGGCGGAAAGCGGCAAAGCTGGAGATGGAAAGGATTATCAGCATGATTTCGGAAAAAAGGCGCAATATCGATGACTATTTTGCGCCTTACAAGCAAAAGTTTTTAAAAGAAATCGAGGCTCGCCTTCAACAAAGACTGATCGAGCTGGCGCTATTGCCGTCTCCATCAGCCGCTTAGCGAACAAATTACTAGACACTAAACGTTATGATATATAAAGTGTTGAAATAGTATGGAGAGGTACCGAAGTGGTCATAACGGGCCGGTCTCGAAAACCGGTGTGCCTTTACGGGTACCGAGGGTTCGAATCCCTCCCTCTCCGCCAATGTAGAAATGGCGCCGCTTGGCGTTCTTTCTGCTTTTTGAGTTACATTCCAAAAAAACACGAAACCTTTTTATCATTATGCCGATAAGTTAGCGGGAGTTAGATATGCCTCTACCAAAGCGAATCAATGATACCGTTCATCGTTTTTCTCCAATTTTTTTGGCGGATCGCCGCTGCAATGCTAATATTCCTACCGCCGTTGATTTTGATAACGATTGGAATCCTACAAATAACGAAACAAACTATGAACTTGCAATTAAAACCTATCAGAATCTCATCGACAAGCCGGCACAATACAGAAGCAAAGGACTTGCCAATATCTATTATGAAGCAATCGCTTCCAAAACACATGTCTATTTAACCTTCTACCTCTTTTATCCCCATGATGCCGGCGATAATTGCGCATTCGGGATTAAACAGCCTGGCGGAGGACATCAAAATGATGCCTCAAGCATGATGTTGATTGTTAGAAAAGGAAAATCAGCTGAAGATGATAAATTAGAACATGTTATTATGTCGGATCACGAGCAAATTTCGGTTCTGCTGCCTGAAGAAATTAAAACAGCCGATGGCAAGCCCATAATTTCCATAAGCAGCGGCAATCATACAATGGAGGCTGTAAAACCGGAGTCACAGCTCCCGGCCCGCGAGGACAACTATTATTTCGGAGATAAGCTTTGAGAAAAATATTCTTTGGTAAGAATATTTGATTCGTTATGGAAGCAGAGAAATAACAGCAAACTATTCTGCACCAATTTGGGATTTACGGAGATCACCGGCGCAAGATTCTGTCAAGCCGATGATGGCATTAAAGGGCGCGGCACTCCTCCATGGGCTCCGTGGGCCAGAACATTTGTAGAAGGCGGCAGGCTGTCCTGCGGATTTGCCGGAAAATGCCTCTCTTTTTCAGACCCGATCAATGCATTTAAACATTTATATCAAAATGACGGCACTTATTCCACGGAATACGACTTTAATCCGTATTCAATCGGTTCGAGTTCTTCCAGCTTCTAATTTCTCTCAGTTCATTTTCTATAGTCCTATGAATCCACTGATAGTGCTCGTTTTTTATCAATCCTTTCTAGATAAAGCTTATCTTTTCGCCTTTGATTTTCAATCCATCGACATCCAGACGCTGGCCATTGACATACGTCTCTTTAATGACGCTGCCGTTCCCGCGGTACATTAAAAGCGAAAGTATTTCATCGGCCGAAAGTTCGCCGAGTTTATAGCGCGGATCGATTGCCGAAATGTCAACGGTGCAAAAATCGGCAGCCTTGCCGGCCTTAAAATTGCCGACACTTGAATCGAGCGAAAGCGCCTTTGCTCCGCCAAGAGTCGCGAGATAGAAAGCCTTTACAGGCGAGACCGCCAAATGAGGCTGGACATAATCCGCGTGGCGCATCGTTGTAAACAGCGACATAGATGTTCCGGCGCCGACATCCGTGCCGAGGCCGTATGTGATTCCATGCTCTTCAATCAGCTCCACAGGCATACGGCCGCTTTTGAGGAAAAAATTAGAAGTCGGGCAATGGACAAGTTTCGTTTTTGTTTTTGCGAGGCGCCTTAATTCATCGTCGGTCAAATAAATCGCATGGCCAAGGATTGTCTTCGGCCCAAGGCAATCGTTCTCTTCATAAATTTCCGTATAATCTTTATAGTCCGGAAATAACTCTTTCACCCGCTCATTTTCGGCCTTGGTTTCCGCAATATGCGTTTGAATATATGCTCCGGATTCGCGGGCAAGTTTTCCGACCTCTAGCCACATCTCTTCCGAACACGTTGGCGCAAAACGCGGCGTGAACGCATACATCAGCCTGCCGCCGGATGAACCGTGCCATTTGCTGCACAAAGCTTCGCTTTCTTTTAGAGAGTTGTGGGTATTTTCCTGCAGGCCGGCCGGAGAATACATATCCATCATCACTTTACCGATAATCACTCTGACTCCGCTCGCTTTTGCGATTTTAAAGACATGATCGGTAGATTTCGCGTGGATTGTGGTATATATCGCCGCAGTCGTGGTACCATTCAAAATCAGCTTTTTAAAAAACCTCTTTGAGAGATCTTCGGCGAGCCGCTGATTCGCAAATGCCGTTTCGGCCGGAAATATATATTTCTTGAGCCAGTCAAGGAGCGTCGCTCCGTGCTTGCCGCGCAAATCAAGCTGCGGAAGATGCAGATGACAGTCAATCAGCCCTGGAATTATTATTCCGCCCCGTTTATCCACAAGTTTCGCCTGATCATATTTCACTCCGTTTGCTTTTTGGTACCGGGCATAATCCCCGCACGCAACTATTTTACCGCCGGCATCTACAACCAGAGCGCCGTCTTTGAATTCCTCCACCTGAAGCGGCGAAACCGGATGAATTATCCGCGAGCGGTATATCGTTACTTTGGGCTTATGAATCGGTGAATATTTTATCTTCGTTTTCCTGCGGATTTTTTTCATCTTCACACCCCTCCACTTTATACTCCCCCATCGCCCAAAAACCTAAATCGATCATTTTGCATCTCTCGGAGCAGAACGGCCGCCACTTGTTATTATCCCAGCTGGCGGGCTTTTTGCATAACGGGCATGGCCTGGTTTTATTTGTTGTCATGAAATGATAATCGTCAATCTGGGGCCGGTTTTCATAATAATTCTGTCGGTCGCTGGTTGAACATCGCCGTCAAGCTGATGCGTCATCGGATATTCAAGCTCAATCGTGGCGTCGCTTGCAATATCTTCAATATAATTTTCGGACGGGACTTTCTTGCGCATGAAAATCCACGGAAAACCAATCAGCAAATGCCGCGGCACAGCCGACATGCCGATAAGATGAAAGAAGCCTGCCTTTTCGCGAGCGCGGTGGAACGGATCAAAATGGAGCCCGAACGTTTCAATCGTTCCCGCATGCAGCGAAACATAATTTTTAAACGCCCACTCCTGCCCGTTTACCACAACCTTCGCATCGAACCGTTCGCACATGCGCAAAATAAATCCGGTATGAAACAGCGAACTGAATAAAAATTTGACCAGAAGTTTTCCGGCATTAAGCGGAGTCTTTTTCTGGCTTCTGTAATATTCTTCAATAAAGCGGGAGATGACTCCGATTCCCCAAAGGAATCCGTATTTGCCGTTGATATTGATTAAATCGGCTTCTGTTGTGTTAAATTCCGAGCCAGCGTGATATTTATAGATCAAATTCGCCAGAAGTTTTTCAGGCAGGCCCTTGATTCCAAGCGCATTCGCGACGTTATTCATCGTTCCGCCGCGCAAGAATGCGATTTTCGGCAGCGGCTTATCGCCATAAACGTTGATAAACGTTGTGAGAGTAACATGATTTGTCCCGTCGCCGCCGCTAATGCCCAAAATTTCGATATCTTTTTCTTTGAATTCCTTTGCCAGCGCCTCCACATCCAGAACATCCTGCGTGGCATGGCAGCTCCCCTTATCTCCAACAATAAACCCCAGGCGCTCCATGCGCCCGGGGTTATGTTTGTAAGATCTGGCCTTTGGATTAAGTATGATTCCTATTCCTGCCATAACTCATCTATATATCGCTCGGTGCCGTCGGCAATGTAAAAACAACATCGGTGAGGTTTATCAGCTCATTGGTTAATGCCGGCGTATCATCTGTTCTATTATTGTCCAGATTAAGCGCATTATCATTTTCGTCGACTGCCTGAAATGTAAAGTTATCGTTCGCGCTCGCATTGCAGCTATGGGAAATAGCGTAACTTATATTTGAAGTTGTGACGTCAAATATCGTTCCGCCGCTTGCCCTGCTTATCACCTGTCTTTGCGCTAAATTCTGTCCCTTCCCCTCAGCAAGCAAGGATGCCGCGGACCTATCTGCCAAAGAACGCGCCCCGTTGCCTGTTGCTACCCAGTTGCAGACAAAACCGTCGATTGTTCCGAGCAAAGCACTCTCAACATCCGGCCCAAAACCATAATATGCAGTCCCTGTTACGCTTCCGTCATCCGCCGCCGTTGTCGTAAGGTTAAAAACTCTGGTCCGCTGATCATCGAAACCGGCTTGCCATGCGTACGAAAATGTTCCAACTCCGCTTTGGGTGGGATCCATGCTGAAAAGAGCATAATTCCAGTCATGTGGCCACCCATCGGGATTGGCGGCAGGATCGAACTTATCAGATGCAAGTATGTTATTATTTTCGTCAAATGGGTCCGTATCGCTTCCGCAGAAGGACGCATAGTTCATCAGATATTTTACAAGAGTGCTACTACTTTTTTCATATAAAATAGTCCCTGCAAAGGTTGCACCCGAACCAACTTCGCACGTAATAAGATCCATCGAGTCTGTACCCATTTTGAAGGAGATTTTGCCGTGGTAAGTGCCGTCCCCTGTGCGGATATGTTTTACAATAATCGTGCTCGTATAAGAACTCGGGCCAACTGTAATAGTTCCTGTCAGCGTAGATTGATAAACAGGATCATCATCGGAATCGGCAAGCCTCTCCACTATCGCACTCCCGACGCTCAGGCCGTCCGCGGTTACATTGTCCTCGATTTCATCTTTAAGATCAAGAGTCCCTCCAACCGCAGCAGGAAGCGTTGCGTCCGCTTTTTTGCCGGCGCAAGCCATAGAACCGATCATTTTCACGACATTATCCACGCGGGCCGCCACAGTATCAACCAAAGAATTCATCATGGCCGCTGAGCATGCTTCGGTTGATTCTCTTTCGCTCCACATGCCAACATCAAGGCGCGGCGCTTTGCCATTGGCCGACCCTGCTCCGGCATCCGGATGACCGGCATAGCTAACGGCAGGTCCGTAACAATCCGGCGTATCGATAGTTGGAATAGACAACGTAAATGAACATTCGGAATCACCGCTTATTAAAGCCTGAAGGGCCTCTTTCTTTGCAACAAGATCGCTCCCAGTTGCATCTCCAACTGCTTTTGATAGGGATGCTGACGCTGCTGTGCTTGCTGTCGGGGAGCTGATAACAACATCTCCCGGCACAGCATTTGAAATGTCAGTGGAACTACTGCTACTGCTACTGCTACTACTACTGCTGCCGCAACCTGCTGCGATAAAAATGACCCCAATCGAGGCCATTACTGCTAGATATTTTTTCTTCATATTCCCACCTTAATTTTAAGTTTTAAGTTTAGCATAATTTTTAGCCGTTTTCAAAATGAAATTTATAACTAGTTGATTATTCACCAAATCTTATACCCTGCGCCAATGGCAGCTCGGAACTCCAATTGATGGTATTTGTCTGCCGGCGCATGTAGGCTTTCCATGAGTCGGAACCCGCCTCTCTGCCGCCGCCGGTCTCTTTTTCGCCGCCGAATGCTCCGCCGATTTCCGCGCCGCTTGTGCCGATGTTAACATTAGCGATGCCGCAATCGCTTCCTTCATGCGATAGAAAGCGTTCGGAATTCATCATGCTTGTGGTGAATATCGAGCTGGAGAGCCCCTGAGGAACGTCATTTTGAATCTCTATCGCTTCATCGAGATTTTTCACAGGTATAACATAAAGTATCGGAGCAAAAGTCTCTTCTTGAACGATTTTCATTTTGCGATTTGCTTTGACGATTGCAGGCGTAACGAAACATCCCGATTCAAAACCGGCGCCCGTTAAAACCTTTCCGCCGCAAATTATTTCGCCGCCCTCTTTTTTTGCTTCTGCAAGAGCCTTCATCATATCTTCAACCGCTCCTTTATCGACAAGCGGTCCCATAAGAGTTTTTGAATCAAGCGGGTTTCCAATGCGAACTCCAGCGTAGGCCTTGGCAAGGCGCTCTATGAAACTAGATGCGATTTTTTCGTGAATAATAAGCCTCCGCGTTGTAGTGCAGCGCTGGCCAGTGGTGCCGACAGAGGCAAAGAGAATCGCGCGCAATGCCAAATCGAGGTTCGCATCATCCATGAGAACAATAGCATTGTTTCCGCCAAGCTCCAAAAGCGTTCGGCCGAGGCGTTCCGCCACCGCAACTCCTATGCGTTTCCCCATCCTGCACGAACCGGTCGCGGAAATGAGCGGAATGCGTTTATCGGAAATCAGTTTTTCACCGACATCTTTTGAGGAACCGATCACCAGATTAAAAACACCTTCCAACCCCTCTCCTTTCACAACTTCATTAACAATGTGTTGCACGGCGATTGCTGTGAGCGGAGTTTTGCTTGACGGCTTCCAGATGCAGGTATCTCCGCAAACGCCGGCAATAAAAGCGTTCCAGCTCCAGACTGCGACTGGGAAATTAAACGCCGAAATAATTCCGACAGGCCCAAGCGGATGCCACTGCTCGTACATCCTATGATGAGGCCGCTCGCTGTGCATCGTCAGGCCATAAAGCTGACGCGATAAACCGCAGCAGAAATCGGCCATATCGATCATCTCCTGCACCTCCCCTTCGCCTTCGGCAATAATTTTACCCATTTCCAAAGTCACGAGCTGGCCGAGCTCATGTTTATACTCACGAAGTTTGGCGCCAATCTGCCTTACAATTTCGCCGCGTTTCGGCGCCGGAACCATCCGCCACTTTAAAAAGGCGTCCGACGCCTTTTTTACAACACGCTCATAATCTGCCTCCCCTGCCTGCAAAACGGACGCTATCGGTTTTCCATCAACGGGCGAGATTGAAACCAGCTCCTTGCCGCCCGGCTTTTTTACCCATTCGCCGGTACAGACACCGGAATTCACCGCCTCAATCCCAAGTTTTTTCAAAAAATCATACATAATACCATCCTCCCATATTAAGTGTCGGACACTTATCGTCGATTTTCTTCAATAAGTGTCCGACACTTGGCAAATGTTGCACAGTTTTCGTCACTTTTCAATAGTTAAGATACCCTTTCATCTTTGGCAACTAGTGGAGAAATAAGATTATTTGAAATCGGACAAAGGTTGGCACGCTGTTTGCTATGGCAAGTAACATGTCTCGCTTGCCATTAATTCATATTCCATTTGGACTCTATTCAGTGGTTAGCAAATGTAACAATGATGAGTTTCTTTTCAATACGCCGGAAAAATTTGAATTGTACATTCGACATTTAATCGAATGTAAAAAAGAACTTAAATTCCAAATTTATGACATCGTGTGCATGTCCAACCATGTTCATGAGTTGTATCGCGTATCGGCTCAGACAACCATTGCTCAAATACTTCAGCGAGTAAAAGGCTTTTTTTCACTAAAGTTCAATAAAAAGTTCGGGCGAACAGGGCATTTTTGGAGAAACAAACCATTTTATAGAATCATAGAGAATGAAGAATATGCCTTTAACACGATGAATTATTTTCATTGGAATCCGGTTAGGGCTGGCCTTGTATCAACTCCGCAAGACTGGCCATATTCTGGTTACCGATTTCATATTATGAAAGAAAAAAGCATTCTTCTTAGTAAACTGCTTGACCGCCTCCCATTCCAATTATATCCGCCCGATCAAAATGAGTCTGCACGCAAGAAAACAGCAGAAATCTTATGCAGTAAACGCCTCCGATTTATAGGTTCTGACCTTTTTCGCGAAACAATGAAAAATAAGTTTAGGGCAGCATAACCTTCTTACATCACTAAGTGTCGGACACTTATCGTCGATTTTCTTCAATAAGTGTCGGACACTTAGTAAACTTCAAGATAAACCGGCAGATGGTCGGATAACGGGCCTGCGGAGAAAACAATCTTTCCCTCTTTCTTAATTAAATCCTGCGAGAAAAAAAGATAATCGACGCGCCTATTCGGATTGTCGGCCGGAAATGTAAATGTCTCACTTTCATGCGCAACACCGTCCATGGCTTCACCTAATTCCGAGTTTGCATCCAAAAATTCCGCCATTGTTTCATCGCCACTAACATCTTCCCATACTTTCCAATATTTTTCCGGTTTGTCAGGAAAATTTTTCTTGATGGAAGCATTTGGCGGCAAGGCATTAAAATCGCCCCCCACAATTAAATTTGCGCCAGACAAATTTTTAATTAACTTAGAAAGCTCTTTCCCTTGGGCTTCTCTATTACTAATATCGAACGGTTCCAAATGATTATTAACTACATTAACTTTCCTATCGCCAACTAAAACCTCCGCCACCTGCACTGTTCTGTCAAAATAGAACGCCTTATACCAAAACGGCTTATCTGTGCGCTGCGGCAGCGGCAACCTCATATTATTTAGAATCGGATATCTGGAAAGCACGCACTCGCCGCTCTTCATCTTCCCATATTGATTCGAAATAGGCCAGTACGGGTACGGAACAAAATTTTTCACCCAGTTTGTCACACAGGCATAGCAGCCAAAACCGGCTTTCCCGGCGAGATATGCAGCTTCATCTATATAATGCGTTCTTCTTGAAGAAAGATCTACTTCCTGCAAAAGTGCAATGTCAGCATTTTTCAAAAAGTTTGCAATCCCATCAAGATTCTGTCTGATTTCGCTTTCATTTTTGATTCCGACTTTCTCGCTCTCCAGCCCGTTTCCAAATCCAATATTATAAGAAACAACTTTCAGGCTGGATGGAGTGTGGCCTTTTGCATCGCAGGATCCATTAATAAATGCCTCATGTGGGGAAGAAAGCTGTCCCCAATAAAGAAAAACGGCGCCAGCGATAATCAGCAAACATGCGAAGGCTGAAACAATCTTGATCATAATCTTCATCGAACTGAACTGAGGCATTCTTCAAAAATCTCCAGCGCTTTATCGGCCTCTTCTTTTGTAATCGTCAGGGGCGGACAGAAGCGGATGGTGTTGGCGCCGCATCCCAAAATGAGCAGGCCTTTTTCAAAACATTTTTGAACGATTTTATTTCGCTCTTCGCCTGCGCGCTCTCTTGTCTCACGGTTTTTTACAAGTTCAACGCCGAGCATAAGGCCCAAACCCCGGACATCTCCTATTAATTCATATTCATTTTTCATCCTGATGAGTTCCGTTATCATATGCTCGCCTACTTTTGAGGCGTTTTGCATCAGTCCCTCTTTCAGAAGCTCAATCGTCGCAATGGCCGCCTCGCATGAGACAGGATTACCGCCAAATGTCGATGCATGCGCTCCAGGCGTCCAGTTCATCACATCCGACTTAGCTATAAAAGCCCCCAGAGGCATGCCGGAAGCAATTCCTTTTGCCGTGCAGATTATGTCCGGCTCCACGCCAAAATGTTCGATGGCAAACATTTTGCCGGTGCGCCCCATGCCGCTTTGCACCTCGTCCGCGATATAAAGAATGCCGTGTTTCTCGCAAAGTTTCTTCAGCGCAATATGAAATTCCGGCGGCGGCACAACATAACCTCCCTCGCCCTGAATCGGTTCTACAATAATTGCCGCGACCTCGTCCGCCGGTACAATCGTTTTAAAAATCTGATCTTCAATCCACTTTACGCAATACGATCCGCACGACTCCTTTTTGAGATTATACGGGCAGCGATAGCAATATGCATACGAAACATGCGTCACGCCCGGAACACCCGGAAAATAAAACGCGCGCTGCGTTGCTTTGCTGGCCGTAAGCGAAACCGCGCCGAACGTCCGCCCGTGAAACGCGCCAAAAAAGGCTATATACTGCTTTCTTTTAGTATGCCAGCGCGCGAGCTTCATCGCACCTTCAACGGCCTCCGCGCCGGAATTGCAGAAAAACACTTTCTTCTTCCCCTTGATCGGCGTCACTTCCGCAAGCTGTTCCGCCAGATTCACCTGCTGAGGATAATAAAAATCGGTGCCGGACATGTGCAGCAGTTTTTCCGCCTGCGATTTTATCGCTGCGACAACCTTTGGATGGCAGTGGCCAGTGGAACATACGGCGATTCCCGCCGCAAAATCTAAAAATGTATTACCGTCAACGTCTGTAACTTTTGCCCCGCTCGCATTCTCCACTACCAAAGGATAAGCATATGTATAAGAAGGCGAAACATTTTCTTCTGTGCGCATTACAACGCGCGCTGCCTTGGGTCCGGGGAGTTTGGTTTTGATGCTTGGATAGTTTAGAGCCATTTTTCACCTCATGTTTTTTAAGAGAATGTATACAAAACCTGATGGAAGTCAAATAGATAGAAAAAATAGCAACTTTTGCCTACCTTTAAACCGATAATATATTATAGAAGGATATTATAGAGGGAAAAATCGATGGTAACAGGCATAACAAAAATTGACAAAGATGAAACCGCATATTTATGCGCTCAAGATGTGTTTAATACTATTGGATTATCTAAAGCCGATCAGGATGAGTTTTGGACAAGTGATAAATACACCGATATTGCCGCCTCTCTCTTAGACAAATGTGCGGAACTTATAAACCGCTATGGCTCTGGTCTGCATGTTGAACGGATGGCTAAAAAATCTGAAGCGATCTTTGAGATGGACGCTAAAGACTGGGCGTATCTTCCCGCAACAGGCGCTGAAATATTATTTCGCAGTAAGGATGGATTTGTATTTTCAGATCATATGTTGAACAACTCACTTCGTGTATGGATGGGACGGTCTTTAGTGTTTTTTATCGACCCGCCAAATCCTTTATATAATCACCCGGCACGAAATAATCCAAACATTGCACATGAAAGCTCATTGGGTCCTGTCAAAGAATATGTTGATGGTTTTGGAAGGCTTGTCATGGAAACATCTGTACAAATAAGTGGCGGAGGAAATGGAATTCGTTACAGCATCTTTGATCAGGATAGCCGATTAGTTGAATTTGGATATCCCGCCAAATATGCTGGCCATGATGATAAGGAATCTGTAACAAAGATAGAATATGATAACAATGGAAATGAAATTAGGCGGTTTGCATTCGAAGGTGGTCAACTTAAGAATCAAACAGAACATCAATACAATTTAAATGGGCAAATGATCAAATCCATTCATACCGATTACAGCACCGGCCAGCCCGTAATAGAAGAATATGAGTATACAACTAGTACGGATGGCACGAATTAAACCCTTTTATCTATACGCCTGTATTCCCGTAATATGCTCGCCGATTATCAACTGATGCATCTGGTGCGTGCCTTCGTAAGTATAAACGCTCTCAATATTCATCATGTGGCGGATGACGGGATATTCATCGGTGATGCCGTTTGCGCCTAGGATTTCACGCGCCATGTGGGAACATTCGCGGGCGACTTTCACATTGTTCATCTTCCCCATTGAAACATGCGTATGAGTGTATGTTCCTTTATCTTTCATCCTCCCAAGCTGAAGCGCCAGCAGTTGCCCTTTTGTTATTTCAGTCAGCATCCACGTCAGCTTTTCCTGAATCAATTGAAATCCGCCGATGGGCCTATCGAACTGCACACGCTCTTTTGCATAAGCAACCGCCGCCTCATAACAAGCCATTGCACAGCCTAACGCGCCCCATGCAATACCATAGCGCGCCTGTGTCAGACACGAAAGCGGCGCCTTGAGGCCGTCTGCGCCAGGCAGTTGATTCGCCGCCGGTATTTCGCAATCATTAAAAGTCAGCTCGCTTGTAACAGACGCTCGCAAAGAAAATTTATTTTTCATTTCCGGAGCTGCAAATCCTTTTGTCCCCTTTTCGACTAGAAACCCGCGAACTTTTCCGCTTTCATCCTTTGCCCAGACAACCGCCACATCGGCCATTGTCCCGTTTGTTATCCACATCTTCGCGCCGTTCAAAACCCACTTATCGCCCTTCTTCTTTGCGCGTGTAATCATTCCGCCGGGGTTGCTTCCAAAATCCGGTTCTGTCAAACCAAAACAGCCGATTTTTTCGCCCTTCGCTAATTTCGGAAGCCAGTATTTTTTCTGTTCCTCGCTTCCATAGCGCCAAATCGGATACATGACAAGCGCGCCGGTCACGGAACAAAAGCTTCTGATGCCGCTATCGCCCCGTTCCAGCTCTTGCGTCAAAAGGCCGTATGCAACGTTGTTCAATCCGGCTCCGCCGTATTCGGCCGGGAAATTAGCGCCGAGAAATCCAAGGCCCGCCATCTTGGGAACAAGCTGCTTCGGGAATGTGGCGTTGCGGTGATGTTCATTAATTATCGGCAGGACTTCATTATCCACAAAATCGCGCGCCGCCTGCTGGATCATTATCTCCTCTTCGGTGAGAAGCGCGGAGATATCATAAAAATCGGTACAGTTTAGTTTTGACATGTTTTACTTCTAACAAAAGCTTGTACGACTGGCAAGGGTAAACCAAATTCCGATTAAAAATCCTCACAAAGGCAGCGTAAAGGTAAATGTACTGCCATTTTGAGGAGAAGATTCCAAACTAAGATTGCCGCCATGGGCATTGATAAGGCTGTTTGCAAGCGGCAAACCGACTCCAAGTCCGGAAGCCCGGTTAGGATCAAGAGAAGATGTTTTTTGTCTAAAGCATTTAAACATCTCTTCTCTTTGCTCCACAGGAATCCCCGGCCCGTTATCTGAAATGGAAATCGCCAGCTGCGGCGGCGTTAAAGATTTGTCTTTGCGTGCTGAAATAATCAGTTTTTCTCCCCTTTTATTATACCTGATGCCGTTATCAATCAAATGAAAGACCGCTCTGCGCATTTTTTTTTCATGAAAAGGAACTTTTGGCAGATTCGACGGAAACAAAGTTTCCACCTTAATATCATTCTGTTTCGCTTTATCGCTAAGTTCTGAGACGACGTCGTTAATCAGAGCCGCGATGTCCCCGCTGCTCTTTTCCAATTGAATGCCGCTCATCTGCATGTCTGCAAGCTGCGCTATATCGTCAAATAACCCTGTCAAACGAAGCGTGTGCCGCTGAATAATGGAGAGAAGATTTTTCTGCTTGTCTGGTGTCATTGAGGAGTCATCAAGCACCTCTGCTGCTCCCTTGATCACGGCAACCGGTGTGCGCAATTCATGCGACACAACAGAAACTATCTCAGAAGTAATATTATTGACCGTGCTTTTTAAATCATGGCTCTCTTTTGCGAGCAAGCGCAGCTTTTCTGTGGACCTGCGAAGATGTGAAGCCAGTGTCGTCGCAAAATTACGATATAACTTTGCGAATATTTCGGGTTCTTTTACCGCAAATTCATCCAGTCGGCCGCCGCTAAATTTGAGAAGCTGCAATGTTTCAAGCGCAGTCACTGTTGCAGAGCGTTTTGAGCGATCGATAAGAGCCATCTCGCCAAAAAACTCGCCGCTTTCAAATGAAGTTAGAACCTCGCTAAGCCCATTGCCGACATCTTTGCTTACAACAACCGAACCAGATCGAACGACAAACAAGGCATCTCCGATATCACCCTCATGGATAACAACATTGCCTTTATTGAATGCCACCTGCTCAGCAAGAGAGATTATCTTCTCCTCTTCGGCAGCTGACATTCCGCAAAAAAGACCGATTTTACCAATTTTAATCATTAGTTCCAAACTCAAATGCCTTTAGGTTAAGCTCTCTGATCTTATCCTTTGAAATCGCTGTGATTGCTGAACGAAGCGCTTCAATCGGCATAAATTTATTCAGCGTAAGATATTTTGCGAGCATCGCGGTTGCATGGACGGTCTTGTCAAGGCCGTGGAGATCGATTGGAATAAGCTTTGCTTCGGTCTTTGGTATTTGCAGATTTTTGTCATAAACAACAACGGCGCCATTATCTAATTTCGGCAAAATATCCGTAACCTCTTTTAATCCATCCTGAGAAATAATCAAAACCGCGTCCGGCTTGTCTATCCCAAGATAATTTATCTTTTCGCGCGAAATTTTTATGTCCGATACAGAATGGCCGCTTTGCACTGTTACGGGATAATCGTCTTTTTGGCTGACGTGGAGACCGCATGAAAGCGCCGCCTTGCCGAATGTGTGCGCGGCAAAGATGACTTTCATTCCTGCGCTTCCCGCAACGATGATGCCGATGGAATCTTTTTGGAGAGTGTGGGAAAATTTTGTAGCTGTTAATGTTGTTGATGTCTGACGTCTGACGTCTGATGTCTGAAATCTGACTGCTGAATTCAACACTCTGCTATACTCCCGTCCCTTCTCCTCCCTCAATATCCCCGTCTTAAATCCATAACTCGCGATCAACTCGTCCATCTGCTGTTTTTTATAATCATTCGCCGGCATGTAATATGCGGTGCAGATTTCCCATATATCCACGAACGCGAATCCTTCGTGTTGAAATGCTTTTGCAATGGTTTCATCAAGCGCTTCTTTGTCAAGCGCCTTTACACGTGCGACAAATGAACCGCCGGCCGCCGAAACCAATCCTGCAAGATCGAACGGTTTTTCCGGCGAACCTGAGGGCGTGGTTGCAGTTTTCCCGCCGAATGGCGTTGTTACGCTATGCTGGCCGCCGGTCATTCCAAAATTTAAATTATTAAAGCATAAAACTTTAATGCCGATATTCCTTCGCGCCGCATTAATAAGATGATTACCGCCGATGCCGCATCCGCCGTCCCCAACTAAATTAAAAACAAGAAGATCGGGATTCGCAAGCTTGATGCCGCAGGAATATGTGAACGACCTGCCGTGCAGGCCGTGAAACGTGTGAACATTAAAATATTTATCCGAAAGGCCGACGCATCCGATATCGGAGACAAGCACGGTACGCCTTGGATCGGCTTTTATCTTTTCCAGCGCGCGCCCTATCGCATCCAGCACCATGCTGTGCGAACAGCCGGGGCAGAAGGGATAGGGCTTCTTTGATGGATCTATGTACATAACTTATCTGTCATTCCTTCCGGCGTTATCAAACACCCGTCAATTCTATTAACCGAGCGAATTTCTTTATCCGGAAACAGCCGCTTAATTTCCAAAACGTACTGTCTAAGATTATGTTCCGGCACGATTATCTTCTTATGCGCGCCGACTGCTTTTTTAAGCGCCGCTTCCGGCACGGGCCAGAGAGAATGCACAATCACCAGCGACATCTTTTTGCCGCTTGAGCGCGCCATTGCAATCGTCTCACGAGCGGTCCTCGCAGCCGCACCATACGCCACGATCACGGTATCGGCGCCCTTTTCCAGATCGGTCGAAACATATTCCAGCTCGCCTGCATGCGCCATAATCTTTTCGTTCAAATGCCTCAAAGCCTTGTCGCAAACTTCCGGCTTCTTTGTAAGCATGCCGTTTTGGTCGTGAACGGAAGTATTTATGCGCGTTAAAATATCGCCGCCGATTGGGGCAAATGGCGGAACATCGCTTAATGCGGAATATGCGTAGGGTTTAAAGGAGATTGCTTCGTCGTCCGCCACAAACGGACTCCTCGCAATGACAGAAGGTCTTTTATAGCCATTTACATCCGCCGTATCCATATTCATTACCAAATCTTTGCATGTCAGCAAAAATACAGGTGTGCGCAAGCGCTCGGCCCAGTTAAAAGCCTCGCATGTAAGTCGGTAGCTCTCTTCCAAATTTGTCGGACAAAATGCAATGAATGGATATCCGCCGGAAGTCACCCAGCGGACAAATTCAACATCACCTTCGGCATTCGTCGTAGCGCCGCCTGTCGCGGGTCCCATGCGCTGGACATTAACTATCACAATCGGCAGCTCGGCCATCTGGGCAAATCCGATATTTTCGGAATATAAAGAAATACCAGGGCCGCTTGTTGCCGTCATCACTTTTCTACCGGCTGAAGACGCCCCAAGACAATAACCGATGGATGCAAGCTCATCCTCGCCCTGAATGGCGATACCGCCTGAGGCGGGAAGCATTTTCATCATCGCAGACAAAATGCCCGAAGCCGGCGTGATCGGATATCCGGCAAAAAAATCGCATCCGGCATCAACCGCTGCACGCGCAATAATTTCAGCACCTGTTGTAAATTCAAGCATAGTACCCTTATTATTACCCTTATTTTTCAATATTACCCCTTTTACGCCATTTTGCATTTGGCCCCTTGCCTAAGCATCTGACCACACCTGTTTTTTTAAGCTTGAAGCCCTCCCGTTGTCGTCCCTGAAAGGGTGGATACACAAAAAAACCAGATTAAAAGCCGAGATTAATACCAAATGTATATTGTTAAGTGCATCGCGGTATCCTCTTATTTCTTCTTCACTCCTATCTCGAAGACTTGACCTGCCAAATACAATAGTTGCTATGCGCGACTGATCGGCGGTTATTCCCTCGATTCTGTTTGAAGATACCGCGCTTTCGATCATGGCATGTTCGCGAAGAATTTTTAATTTTTGAGGGGATTGCTTGGTAAACAGCTCTTGCCTGCCTTTTGCCTCTGATATATCCGTCAGATACCAGTTTGCGGCCGCAGGAATAGATTCGTATTTTTCGGCAAATTGTTTAAGAGTTTGCATTCGAACGGAATTTACAACATAACTTATTTTTTTGCAATTTTAATCCAGATGTTTGGCTTTTTTCACGATCAGCGCCAAAAAATACGCGCTAAGCCATCTCAACTAGTGATAATTTTGACGGTTGGCAATTTTTATAAAACCATTTTTAAAAACTCATCGGGAGATATTATTTTCACATCTCTCCCCATTGCATTATATGCTGGCGCCGTCTGCAATTTTGTTTCATAAAGCAGTGCGCCTTCCGGATTCGGGACCACCAGATCCACCTCTTTTTTTTGCTTGGTTGAATACCAATAATATGCCTGCCCATATTTTCTAGATATATGATTAACAACAACGCTCTCAAACAACTTTCCCGTAAACGCCGGCTCCTTAAGTTGAAGTTTCATCCATTCGAACATGTTCGGCATCCCATCGCGCCATGTTGCGGCAATGGTAAAAAGCAGAGGATCTATAAAATACAGCTTCCGTGCCTTTTGAAACGAAGGCCCTTTTGTTTCTTCATTATAACAATAATGGATCGTGCACAAAAAGGCATCTTGCAGATGTTCAACATATTGCAATGCTGTTTCATGGCTTTTAACAGGCGAGTTTTCGATCAATATAGGCCATGTGATCCTTGAAGCGAGAGTTTCGGAAATTCTATAAAGGATCTGCTTAAGCGTCTCCTGCCTTAATTCATATCTTTGGGCATCCCCTGCAATCCAGTTGCGATATGTTTCATAGGTTGAATCTGTTACACTGCCAAACGCCACAAAATCGGCGATAGCACGAGGAAAACCACCAATCAACATATATAGCTCTAACATTTCTTTGGGGCTTTTATTTTGAAAACATTGCAGATTGCCTAGTTCTGTGATCGAGAGCGGATAGAGCTTATAATCCTTTCCTTTGCCTCTCCGTCCGGGAAGCCTTTCACCGCTCTCTTTCAGGTCTCTGGCGTTGGATCCGGTCAAAACAACGGCGCTATTGCGAAGCAGCCCCATGTTAGCCAGCGCAAGCACTGCCCGTTGCCAAGATGGAATGAAGGAGATTTCATCAAGAAAAATGTATAGCTGTTTTGTTGCCGGCATGCTCTTTAGATATTGCAATAAGACTTGTTGCAACTCTTTCCATGAATCAAATGATTCGCAGCTTAAGTATACAATAGAGGAAGGCTCTGATTCTTCAGCTAAGATCTTTTTTATGATAAGTTTAAGTGTTGTAGTTTTGCCGACCTGTCTTGGCCCTCTGATGATGTTTATATCGCCCTTATTAAGGGCTATTTTACCCAAAATAGCAGGTTCGTATCTATATGATTTGTCTTTAATTTCCAAAATATGCTGATCGGCTAAGATAAGCGAGGCATTCTGCCACCATGGATTTTGCAATTCCAATATTTTCGAATCAGTAACCATTTGAATTCCTTAAATTATTGCAATGTTAGCAAAAGTTGCGATTACAATCGCATATTATGCCATTTAAAATAAATTGTCCAGTAGAAAAAGACGGCCTGTTTCCACCAACGTAGCCATTGCTCCGCCATTGCTCCGCCATTGACAAATCTTTATTTATTAGTTGCTCTTTTTAATCTGACCGATTCTGCGGTATTAAGAGCAGAGGCCGGATATAATAAAAATGACGTCTTGGGAAGCATGGTCAAAGAAGAAGAGGGATCGTTTGGCCGGTTTGGAATGGATGTTAAATTTTGCCGTTTTTCATGGAAACGCTAAAAAAACTGGACTTTTTTAAAAAAATGTTCGACGCATAAGAAGGGAGGTGATCATATGAAACAAATAATCTCTTTAGCGTTCATTTTATTTATCATGTTTTACTCAATAGAGATTAATTCGGCGGCCTCAAGGCCCCATCAACTTGCGGATGAAGAAAAATTATCCGATTTTTATCAGCTGGTAAATCAAATAAAAAATGGCTACGGCCCCAAGGAATATAAAAAGGAAAAGCTTGGGCTAGATGTGGATGTTTTGGCGGATGAATATGTGCAAAAAATAAAAAACGCTAAAAATAACGGCGAATTTTATTCTCTCATCATTAAATTCGTGGCGGAATTTCAAGACGGCCATTTCAGCGCATGGATGCCAACAACTTATATTGCTTACCTGCCTTTCTCTGTCAGTTTAATTCAGGACAAGGCTCTAATTGAAAAGGTAGATAGAAAAGAGCTGCCCAAAGACATATTCCCGTTCGATCGGGGAGATGAGCTTGTTTCTATGAACGATAAGCCTGTGCAAAAAATAATCGATGAACTGCTTCCCTATATTGCAACCGGTAATCCCCGCGCGACAAGAACCGGCGCTGCAAATGCCCTGACATTGAGGCCGGGACGAACTTTTCCCGTGCCTTCAGGAGACGTGAAAGTCACCGTAAAAAGCCGCGACAATTCGAGAATGTATGCCATCAAGTTGCAGTGGAAGCATAAAGGCGAGCAATTCGATGAAAATATTCTTGCCGCTGTTAAGGCCATTAAAGTATTATTATCATCCGATATTAGCGAAACCTTAACCTCATCGCCCACAGAATTTTCCATCTTTGACATAGATATGAAAGATTCTTACAGCTGTAATCCTCATACAAGAATTGCAATACCAAAAGACGCTACAATCCTGATGGAAGAACCATTCACGGCGTATTATTATCCAACGGCAAAAGGAAACGTCGGTTATGTGAGAATTCCTCATTATTACCCTCCGGACGATGATAAAGACGGACAGCTTGATTTTGAAAAATGGTTTGAACATTATAAATGGGCGCTGGACAGAATGGAAAAGGAGACAATCGGCTTAATTATCGATCAGGATCACAACTGCGGCGGGAGCGTAACTTATCTGGAAAACATTGCGGCTCTTTTTATGACGGGGGAATTTGAACCTCAGCATTTCCAGTTCAGAGCATCCAAACAACAAGTGCTCGAATTTAAATCATGGCTGGATGAATTCGACAGTAAATACTATGTGGAATATGATGAAATTTTCGAGATTTATAAATTAGTTGAAGATTCATTTTATAAGGGGCTTTATCTTACGCCCATGACCAGCTTCCATGGAAGCCGCAAATTGGAAGGCTTAGGCGTTTATACTAAGCCCGTAATCATCCTTATAGATTATTTTGCGGGCTCCGGAGGCGATGCTTTCCCTGCCATGATGCAGGGGCTCGGGCGGGCGAAGCTTTTGGGAACAACGACTATGGGCCTTGGCGGAAACGTAATTCAGATGCCGCCGTTATTCTATTCACAGCTAGGAACGCGAATGACTCAATCGCTTTTTTTCAGGCCCGATGGAACTCCCGTTGAAAATAGAGGCGCTGAACCCGACATCCCCTACGAAATTACGATCGAAGATTTTGTAAACGGATTTGCCGATTACCAGAAATTCTACACCGATGAGCTGTTAAAGCTGATAGATTAGGGTCTGTCACACCTGAAAGATTTTCTGCAGCGCGGAGGCGACTTCTTTGCCGTTCGCACCGGGACGGGCAAGCTCTTCTTTGGCAAGCCTTATCGGATCATGCAAAATCTTTTTTACGATTGTTCCGACGCATGCTTGCACGGACTCTTTTTCTTCGTCGGCCATATGAGGGTGGTCTTTAAAAAATTCGGCAAGCTCGGTCTGCATAATTGAAGCGCACTTCTTGTGGAGGTTTGTTATCATCGGCGCAAGCTTTATCTGCTGAATCTCCTGAAAAGCCGCTGTTGCCTCTTCCGAAACAATCTTCTCGGCAATCGCCGCCGATTCTTTCCGCGCCGAAATATTTTTTTCGGCAAGAGACTGAAGATCATCTATGTTGTAGAGTTTTACCCCTGAAATCTTGCCGGCAGAGCTTTCCACATTTCTTGGAATTGCCAGATCAATAATAATAAGGCCATTTCCGTCGCGCTCGCTGATAGCCGCTTCCACGTCGGCTTTTTTAATAAGCGCCCCTCCGCCGATGGAGGTGACAACGATATCGGCCGTCTGCATATGAACATTCCACGATTCAAACGGAACCAC